>CAYNDN010000440.1:0-4221 GCA_964395075.1 uncultured Lentimicrobiaceae bacterium
TTTTATCCAGGCCATCAAATCCGCATTGTGCATTGAGTTGAAAAATCAAATGGGTGTAGAAAATATAGAGGCGCGCGAAAAGGAGCTCGTAAAAATTGCTTTTAATGAAATGCCCCAAATTCCGGGTATCCATATTTTGGCTGATAATGTGAGAGAACGCCTGGGTGTGATTTCATTTTATCTGGAAAATATTCACTTTAATCTGGTTGTAAAACTGTTAAATGATAAATTCGGCATCCAGGTTAGGGGGGGGTGTGCATGTGCAGGCACCTACGGCCATTTTCTGCTGGATGTAAGTTATGATACCTCTCATGAAATTACTCAACTGATCAACCATGGCGATTTATCTAAAAAGCCCGGCTGGATAAGGCTTTCGCTGCATCCAACCATGACGGATGATGAATTGTATTTTGTGATTGATGCCATCAGGCAGGTGCAGGAGAATCACTCCGAATGGTCGAAGGATTACATCTATAATAACAAGACCAATGAATTCAGGCACAAACTCGAACCTGAAGATAAGACCTCTCTGATTTGCGACTGGTTCAAACTGGATGAAATCACAAAACAAGTCATGATGGCAGAATAATTTGGCTTTTTCTTGTTAAATGCGCCATATTGACGCAACAATTGCCATCGGCTTCATTTTCGGGTTTTCGGCATTTTAACCCAAAATGTAATTTTTGATTTTTGTTAAGTGCTGATATTCAATTGATAATACTTCCCTCACCAATTTCCTTAGCCTCTTTCCGGGTTCTATGTTTTTGATTTGGTATTCGATTTGCAAATCCGCAAACCGAAATTTAAAATTAAAACATTGTTAAACCATTAAAACAGGAGGTTAATCATGACTTTAGTAAAATTTAGAAACAGAGATTCTTTCCCTTCAATTTTCAGCGAATTTTTTAACAGGGATTGGTTCGATACGGCAAATATGGGTTTCAACGACTCAACTATGCCAGCCGTAAATATCAGAGAAACAAAAGATGATTTTGAAGTTGAAGTTGCCGCACCAGGCATGAAAAAAGACGATTTCAAAATAGAACTCGACAACAACCTGCTGGTGATTTCTTCGGAAAAGGAGCAAAAGAATGAAGAGCAGGTACAAGGGGAATTCACAAGAAGGGAGTTCAGCTACCAGTCGTTTAAACGCAGCTTCACACTACCCAAAACCATCGAAGACAAGAAAATCAAAGCTTCTTACAAAGATGGCGTTCTGAATATTAAGCTGCCCAAGAAAGAGGAGGCAAAAGAAAAGCCAAAAAGAATGATTGAAATTGGATAAAGCTCTGAATTGACAGGAAACAACTACGGGGAGGTGGCCAATGGTTACCTCCTTTTTTTATGCCTTTTTTAATTCGATAAGGGTAATCTCGGGCAAAATCCCAACGCGTCCCGGATACCCGATGGTTCCAAGGCCGCGATTAACATACAATCTTTGTGTTTTGTTTTTATTTGAAGACTGCTCATACATACCGGCCCAATGCTTATACGCGTATTGTGCCGGACTCCATTTAATGTTTTTGATTTCGATGCCAAACTGAAAACCATGCGTATGTCCTGAAAAAGTAATGTCGATATCCTGAAAATCCTTTGTAACAACCCTGTCCCAATGTGATGGATCGTGTGAAAGCAGCAACTTCACATCAGCATCTTCAGTCCCGGCCACAGCTTTTTCCACATCGCCATATTTAGGGAATCGTCCAAAATCACCCCAGTTTTCTACTCCAACGATGGCCAGCTTTCCGTCCGGATTCGAAAAAACCCGGTTTTCATTATTCAACAACTTCCAACCCATTCTTTGGTATAAATCAAAGAGATCGGTCATATTTTTATCCTTTGCCTCCTTTGAAGGCCAGCGGACATAATCCCCATAGTCGTGGTTTCCGAGGGTGGCATAAACGCCGTTTTTTGCCCTAAACTTTGCCAGAATCCCTTCAAAAGGGTAAGCCTCTTCGGTTTTGTTGTTCACCAGGTCGCCGGTAAAAAAGATCGCATCCGGCTTCAAATCATTGATTCTGTCCACTGCTTCCTGCAACGCAGTTTTGGATGACCAGCTTCCGAGGTGGATGTCAGAAATTTGTACAACCTTAAACCCATCAAAAGAATCTGGTAACCCTGGTATATTAACCCTATGCTGATGTAGTTTAAAATCAAAAACCCATTTAAGCATTCCAAGAAACAACCCGCTAAAAACAATGCTGCCGCTCACCAGGCCGGCACGTTTGATGAATTCGCTACGTGTGATTTTGCTTCCTGAGTGGTTTGATGTGTCGCGCTTTGCAATGGTTATTGCTTTTGTATGGATAAACTGAAATCCCCTGAAAATATCGGCCAACACCAAAAATAATATCGGTAGCAATTTTGCAGCATAAGCAATAAAAATGAAACCGAAAATGTAGATCCTCAAAGCATCAGGCCATGCATCGGGAGGTGTGTTGATGCTGACGATAGTTGTGCCGAGAAGCAGCATAAACGGCAACCAGTAAAGAAATCCCAAGAGATATTTTAAAAATGGTTTTCTGTTATTAACCCAGTCTTTGAAAGCTGCCCACAGATAATAATCACCGAGAAGAAGTATGATCAGAAACGGATAACGCCCTGCGTTTTTCGGGTAAAGTTGCAGCACAAGCAAGTATCCTGCAACGATGGCAATAATTAGGGCCAGTATTTTGAGAATTTGTTTCATGAGCCTGATCAGGTTAAATCGCTTAGTTAACGACAGTTTAACAGATTTAATACCTAAAAGTTTTTTTGGTCTATGGCCGATGAAGATTAGGACAACCAATACGTACGATTCTTTCCGTTCCCGGGCATATTGCTATTTCTTACAATTTGTTGTCTAAAATCCACTATCGGTTGGAAATGGAACATCAACATATTTCAACAATTTAGTTAACCGTGGTTTAGACTTGAAATTAATTTTGATATTCCGAAAAATAATACGACTTTTGCACGCCAAATTTTGGAAGTAAACATTTTAATTAAAATTATTACAGATTATGCCAACAAAAATCAGATTGCAGCGACATGGTAAAAAAGGCCAGCCTTTTTATCATATTGTAATTGCGGATGGTCGGGCACCACGAGACGGAAGATTCATTGAGAAGATTGGCACCTACAATCCGATTGCCAAACCGGCAGAACTTATCTTAGATTTCGACAAAGCCCTACACTGGATACAGGTAGGGGCGCAACCCTCCGACACCGTTCGTTCACTCCTTTCATACAAAGGTGTGCTTTATAAAAACCACCTCCTGAAAGGTGTTACCAAAGGAGCATTAACTGCCGAACAGGCCGAGCTGAAATTCCAGGAATGGATGGAAGCCAAGCAGGCCCGGATTGATAATGCAAACAGCGAAATGGAAAATAATGAGCGTAGCGAAGAAAAGAAACGCTTAGAAGCCGAAGCCAAAATTAAGGAAGCAAGGCAGGAAGAAATTGCCAAACGCCGCCAGGCCGAAGCCGATGCCAAAGTAAAAGAAGCTCAGGAAAAAGCGGCTGCTGAAGCCGGGGAAAAAGTTCCTGCAACAGAGGCCGGGGAAGCTGAAACTCCAGCAACGGAAGCAACTACTGAAGAAAAATCTGCTGAATAGAATAGCAGTTTAAAAAACGAATACAAACCGGGGCAAGCGGTCAGGATTTATCCGGCAGTTGCCCCGGTTTTTCTTTTAGATCATGGAAAAAAATAATTTCAGGAAAATAGGCTCCATTACGAAGATAAACCGCAAAACCGGTGAAGCCACCGTTTATTTTGGCAGGAAAAATACCACGCTTAAAGAAAATCCAAAAGTGATCTTGTTGGAAATAGATGGCGGATTGGTTCCTTTTTATGTGGCCGGTATCACGGCCATGGGGCCGGAAAACTTCAGGGTTTTGCTCGAAGATTATGATTCGCCCGGGCGGGCGCAGCAATTTGTGGGCTGCAAAGTTTTTCTCCCACTATCTCTCAGAGTGAAGTCACCTGCTCCTGATGAAATTGATTTTGCTGAAATCATCGGGTTTGCAATCCATGATGAAAACTCCGGCCACATTGGAGAAATAGCTGATGTTTTTGAATCACCTGACCAGGTTATACTCCAGGTTTTTAAAAATGAGAAGGAGATACTTATCCCACTTGCAGACGAATATGTGATGGAGGTAAATATGGCTGAAAAATATATATCTCTCGATTTGCCGGATGGACTGCTCGATCTATACCTGAATGAATAATGGCGGATG
>CAYNDN010000440.1:4231-4720 GCA_964395075.1 uncultured Lentimicrobiaceae bacterium
ATTGAGGTGAGGCATGAACGTTCAGCGATGAAAATTGGTACGGATGCGTTTGTCCTTGGTTCTTGGTTTCAGGTTGGAAGGGAGATGAAGCGCATACTGGATGTTGGTACAGGATGTGGTATTATTGCATTGATGTTGGCTCAAAAATCGGAAGCTAAAATTGATGCCATAGATATTGATTTGCCTTCCATCGAAGAAGCCCGTTTAAATTTCCAAAAATCACCATGGAAAGAAAGACTTGAAGCCATTCACTCATCTATACAGGATTTCGATCCGGACCCGGTGTGTAAATACGATCTCATCGTAAGCAACCCGCCATTTTTTAACCATAGCCTGTTGCCTGTATCAGAACGGCTGAAATTAGCCAAACACACCGCAGACTTCCCGGTAGATGTTTTTATCCACAAAGCGTTTAATTTACTTGAAAATAAAGGAAAACTGGCAGCAATCTTACCTGAAAAAGAATCCACAAGTTTCCTGACATCAGCC
>CAYNDN010000441.1:0-4700 GCA_964395075.1 uncultured Lentimicrobiaceae bacterium
GCATATACGTTGTTGTTTTGGAAGGTATCAACATAGGTATTTGCATACACCCCCTACTCTAAATTTTCGGCAATAATATTATTTCTGATCACCTCTGTGCCGGCCTTATTTATGTACAGCCCATGCCTGCCATTCCCAAATATGGTGTTGTTGGTAATGGTTGGCGAAGATGCGCTGTTGTTGGTGTTTTTGTATATTCCGTCATTGTGGTTGTAGGCAATGATATTATTTGTAATTACAGTTTCGGAATTATACCCGGATGAGTTGAAAACAATCCCATAGGAGTTATTCACAATCAGATTTTCAGAGATAGTTGCATCACAGTCATATTGTATCTCAATTCCATAATTATTTTGGTTGAAATAGTTGTTATTGATTTTTGGCCTTGACTGATAATAAAGGTCAATACCTACTCCATTAAATTCAAATGTACAGTTTGTTACAACCCCTCTATCCCGAATTGTATTGAAGTGAATCCCGTCGTTGGTATTATTTACAAATACGCAACTATCCACCAGTGGATTTGAGGCGCCATTTGCAACCACTCCATATAGATTCGCATTAAAAGTGCAGAAGCTAATAGTTGCATAACTTACGTTGTACAATGAAATTCCATGGCCTGGGTTATTTCTAACTATGCAGTTTTGGATTGTTGCAGTGGAATAATCCATCCAGAATCCCGAGTTAGCGTTTTCTGAAAATTCACAATGCAAAACGGAGGAACCATCCGAGCGGTTCAAGTAAATCCCATCCCTTGCATTAATCCGGAAATGTGAGTGCTCCAGATTAGCCCTGCACCATTCATAATAAATCCCATCGTAGGCATATTCAACCTTTGTGTATTTCACAAAAGAATTATCATCGGCCAGGTCGTAAAAATCAATGCCGTGCCAGGTGTTGGCAGCATGGGGCCGGGTGGGCCAAACGGTAAACAATACTGTATCGGCCTCTGTTCCGTTGCACTCCAAATATCCATATACTTTCATGTGGTATTTCCCGGTAAACCTAATCCATGTTCCAGCCCCGATTATCAACGAATCCCCGGTAGGCACTGTAATATCGCCGTTTACCGTAACGTAGCCGTCCCATGCTCCGGATACATCACCGCTTACACTAAGTCCATAATCATACAGTATGGATTCTTCCATGTCCAAATCTTCCACAATGGATATTTGTTGCCAGATGGCAGGGGTTTCAAAGTTATCCTTGCTCATCAGCACAGTATAAACCCCCGGATAAATATCATGGGTTTCAAAGTAGCCCAGGGCATTGGTGTAAATACTGTCGGCCACTGCCGAAGGCGATAGCGGCACAAACTTAATTTTTATGTTGGCATGGTTGTTCCTGCCCTCGAGGTAGGCATATCCCAGCACGGTGGTTTGAGTGGTGTTGTTTACGAGGAGTCCCTCAGAATAATCAGAAAATGATTCATTAAGAGTTCCACTATAGTCATAATTTGCTGAAACTTTGTAATAGTAGGTGTGGAAATCTACTACTGTTGTGTCAGTATAAATTGTATCAGTTACATTTTCGGCTAAAAGATTATAAATCCCGGGATTAAAGTTTTCTTGTTCGCTTCTATAGATAGAATAATCTACAAAGTTGGTCAGGTCAACCGGCTCTGACCAGGTAATATTTGCTGAGCCATCATTGTTGTCCGTGACATGTATACTATCAGGAGGATAACCGGTAATTTTAAATGAGAACAAATCAGCAGGCGCTGCTAATGGCAATGAGTACATATCATTTCCATCAGTAGCAGTTAAATAATAATCGATGGTTGTGTTGATTGCCTGTCCCGGTATTTCTGCTGAAAAGTTTTGGTAATTCTTTGATCCAACCATATTTACTTCAACAAACAATCCTCCGTTGATACGGTAAAAAAGGCTTGCTTCAGTAATCGAATCATTTTGTGTATCCATTATTTGAGCATTGATCATATATGGATCAAAAACAACATTGGTATTTGGATACTCCACATGAAAAATATTGAACATTTGATTGTATGTTGGCTCCGGGTTAATTTCTCCAGAATTGTTAACAAGATTAATATAAGACAGTTTGATCATTCCTTCTGAACCGGCACCTCCATCATAACCTCCGGTTTGTCTTATTCCTCCGAGTGATGAAATAGTGCTATCAACTTGTATTGTTGCGGCGGCCAACACCATTGTGCCTCCGGCACCGCTACCACCACTTCCACAGTCATAATCCCCGGAGTTATGACCATTTTCTCCATTACCAAGAATTTGTCCTCGGGTATCTATATTTAAGCTGGAAATATAAACTATTCCTCCACCATTACCTCCATCTCCAGAACCACCACCAGAATCTCTTCCGCCACTTCCTCCGGCTCCACCAAAAAAAAGTTTTTTTAATTCAGGGTTCTCTATCATTATTCCACCATATCCACCACGGCTACCATCCTGTCCCTGTTCACCTGCAGTGGCATAGCCTCCGCCGCCACCTCCCCAACCACCGTTACTACTACCTCCATTACCACCGCCACCGGCATTGGCATTATTCGATCTGGTTCTTATACCACCATTACCGAAAATTCCCTCACCCTGATGACCGGTGCAATCATAGCATGATGGTTCTCCATAACCACGGTATCCCTTAAAAGATGCATCTACTATTCCAGTTTCTGAAACTTCAAAGTGGGTATTGGAACGAAATGCCAGTATTCCTCCTGTATTGCCATCCCAGTCTGGACAGGTAAGCGTACCTGAAACCAAAACCTCAGTGTAATTGGGAATCTTTACAACCTGGTTTTTTTTCTCATTTTCCGTGTCAAATTGATATTGAAGTGGGGCATCAATATTTAGAACATTTGTTCCCGTTGAGGTAACATAATGTGTTTCCCACTGCCCAACAGCATTCTGAGACATATCAGAAGTTGAGTCAGCCATACAGATTATCATGATTTCATCTCCAGCCTGGATGCCACCTGTACTGTCAACAAGTATTGAAGTTGAACCAGGATAATTAATGCCTGTTACGGTTGTACGATGGGTATTGATCGTTATTTCCTCACCATCATTTACGGTAAAGTTTCCATCTGTTCCATTTCCAAATTGAAATTGCGCCTGGCAAGTGAATGTCATCACAAGCGTAAAAGTTAAAAAAGTAAAGAAATTTTTCATGTGTAAAGTTTTAAAATTAGTAATTCAATTATTTTTTATGATGCTATTTATTAAGATCTAAAGACAGGGTTTTACTTTAAGTAAAGTCCTGACTGTTTGTGTGTCACCCCGTGAATTGCTCCGGGAAGTTATTCTGATCCTGTGGAAATACCGCATCTGCTCAGGCGGTATTCATGGGATGACTTTGGTGTGGTGCTGCATTTTCACCGGGCTTTTTGGGTGGCTGCCGGGGTGAGGACTTTAAAGTCGTTAAGGACTTTAAGGCTTTTGTCTGAAAAAACCCCCAACCACCCGCACAAGTGCGAAACTTCAGGGTGGCGGGGTAAAAAAAACATGTAATCCTCCTTTGAAGGCTCTTTGTTAGTCACCCCGTGAATTGCTCCGGGCTGTTGTGCTGCTGCCACGACAATACTACAATTGCTCAGGCAGGATTCACGGGGTGACTTTAATGATTTAGTGTTTGATAATTTGTTTAACTATTGTTTGATTATCAATTTGAATGTTCGCTACATAAACGCCTGCCGGCAAGTCGTGGATGTTTACTTTGGTGGTTTTGGCCTGCACTTGCGCTGTTTTCATCAACTGACCTTTAAGGTTGTAGAGTTCCAGTGTGCCTTCGCTTTGAGGCGCTATATCCAAAATCAAAGTGAAAGCATCTTTTGCGGGATTGGGAACGATTTGGGATTGCTGCACCTGCCCAATAGTTGCTATTCCGGTAGCGCCTGACTTGATAATGCTAATGGCGGATAAGCCATTTTCAGCGAATGCTTCGTTGTGGGGCATCGAATAATTGAATTCCACATCGAGGGTGGTTTCAATTTTACTTTCCGCGTTGTAGCTTATTATTGTCATAGCTTCACCCGGTACAAAACCATCTTTTTCGGCAGTCATGGGGTCATCACCAAAAGCGGTGATGGCTGTGTTTGTTCCTGACCATTCGGCAGCACCGTAGCAGTTTCCTGAAATATCAAATATGCCGATGATATCACCGTTGGATAAAACTTTATTTGAAACGGCAGACTCGGGGAGGGCGATATTGTGTGAGATGGCTGTGGGATTTGTGAGATTCCAGGGAGCCAACCCTGTCAGGGTTTCAAACCCTGTCAGGGTTCCAACTACACCACTCTTGGTTCCATCACACTCCGGAAACTCGATCTGTTCTTCGCTTCCCATCAAAGCAAAATAAGCTTTGCCGGGTTGCAGCGCTTCGAGGGTGTTGATACCAAACTCCGGCCAGTAAACTTTCCAGCCCGCTACTTCTTTTACCATGCTCACATCTTTGCCGGCAAAAAGCGCGGCAACATCTGCCGGACATTCGGAGAGGACGGGCATCAGGTTCCAGCTTTGATCCAAGGTCAGGTTCTGGTTTTCGAGCCGGCTGCCGGAAACCGTCATATTTACGTTTTCGGCTACTTTAATCTTGTAGCCCTGCTCCATATTCCAGTTGCCGAGGGTGTTTACATTCTGCCCGGGCCAATACATGCCGTTGTCATTTTGCAGGATGATGAGTTCACTTTCGATATTCTCGAACATACTTTCAACATCTGCATCGGC
>CAYNDN010000442.1:0-226 GCA_964395075.1 uncultured Lentimicrobiaceae bacterium
GGTTGTAGTTGATCAATGCCTCAACATACCACACGGCACTGTCGATGGCGTAGGTGGTTCCGTCCTTTTGATCAGACTGAAGTTGCTGCTCAAAGTTCAGGATACGTTGTTCGATGGTTGAAACCTTTTGGATTTCGGGGGTTCCGGTTGTGTCTTCTTTTTTGCAACCGGTAAAAATAACTGCGGTAATTATTAAAGTTATAATGTATTTTTTCATTACGAATAA
>CAYNDN010000442.1:236-4696 GCA_964395075.1 uncultured Lentimicrobiaceae bacterium
TATGCCTGAATGGGGGAGAATGTGGTTGAGGTATTTGGTAAATCTGGCGGTGCCCTGCTATTCCACACACACACACACACACACACACACACACACACACAGGAATCAGCGGGTTGTGGAGTTTAGTCCGTGGTGATATGGTGTGTGGAATAACAGAAATTTTTAAAAGCGGTTTTTTCATTTCAAACTAATATTGATCTTAAGTTACCGGGCAAAACTATAAAAAGCCCGAGGAATAAAAAAAATGAAACATATCGTATGTTACATAAGTAGATTAGTATAAGTGTGGGTTTTTCGAGGACGAAAGCCGGGGTTTTGTGAGCAAGCGTTGGGATTTTACAAACAAGCGTATTTTTAAAATAAGCCAAAATCTCATTAATTTAAATACATTCAAAATAGCTTTTTATTTCACGGCCTTATCAGCGTTAGTCACCGGGTGAATCGTTCAAGACTAGCTATTTATTCACCTGATGACTTTCCCGAATCGCTATGCGCTACACATTAATCACTCAGTCATCCAACAGGATTGTGATGTCTAAGGGCATATACGCATTAATAAGCTTTTTGATCTCCCTTTATCAGGTTCACAAGCGTGAGAAAAATGATTTTCAGGTCCAGCCCGAAACTCCATTTTTCGATGTAATCCACATCATGATAAATGCGCTGGCGGATATCGGAAACACGGCGAATCTCACCCCGGAATCCCCTTACCTGTGCCAGGCCTGTGATGCCGGGTTTTACGGTGTGCCTCACCATAAAGCGCCTCACAAGTTTGCGGTACTGGCTGGTATGCCTGAGCATGTGCGGGCGCGGCCCCACAACGCTCATCTGCCCGATGAGTACATTGATAAATTGTGGCAACTCATCCAGGCTCGATTTGCGTAAAAACCGGCCTATCGGCGTTATACGTTTATCGTGGTAGGTGGCCTGTTTTTTGTCGGCATCTTCATTTTTACGCATGGTTCTTAACTTGATGCACTTAAAAACCTTGCCATCGGCACCGGTTCGCTTTTGCAGGAAAAAAACACCCTCGCGGCTGCTGAACAGCGACAACAGGAATAAGATTACCGACATCCACGAAAGGAAGCCAATGATCATAACCAGTGAAAAACCGATGTCGAAGAACCGTTTTAAAAGTCGGTTGTACCAGAAACTCAGCGGGCCGGGGTGGAACTGCAATACCTGCACCATGCCGTAATTTACAGGTTCGGCATTTTTAAAGGAGAATTCTCCGAAATCCGGAACTATTCTGATCTTGAGCGGGAACTGATTGGCTGATTCTGTGATTTGCGGGAGGATATCCTTTGGGATGGAGCCCCATCCGATGTATATTTCATCAATGTCCTGCTCTTCAACTATGGTTTTCAAATCATCCCATGTGCCGACAATTCCCCTGCGTTTGCTTTTTTGCTGGCCGATAAAACCCATGAACCGGTAGCCGTTTAAGGGGCTGTCAGTGAAATAGTTCCTCAGTTCCCGGGTGTTTTTATTGATCCCTACAATCAATACTTTTCGATAATTGTAGCCCATTTTGCGGTAAATCAGGAAAATATAATAGAGTCCAAATTTCCATACCATGAGGCTTGCGAAAAAAATGGGAAACATATATTCGATGTATTGCCGCGGGATGTAATTGAGTGGAACGGCCTGGAAATAGAGCAGGAAAACGAAAAAGAAAAACACTACCTTTTTGATGTACGCATTCAGCATTTGCTTTTTTGGTAGTGTATGGCTGATGTGCGTAGTTTTGAATACGATGGACAAAAGGAGCCACGAAACGTTCAGGTAAGCATAAAAAACAAATAACTTTTCGCTAATGCAGGATGCTCTGCCGGAGATAAGGCAAAAGCCAAAAATAAAAATCAGGTTCAGAATGGTGAAATCCCCGGCAATGGAGATGGCTGGCAGGTATTTTGAGTATCTTACTGACAAATGAATGCGCTGATTTGGTTATTAAATATGCAAATATAAAACTTATGGATAGTCCGTGGTTTTTCTGTGTTAAAGAAGTTCATTAAAAAATGCATGGTACCGCTCGATGATCGATTCCCAGTTGTACTTTTCTTCAATGGTTTTTCTGTTTATTGAGGTGAATTTATTTCGTAATGATTCCTTTGTCTCCAAATGATTAAGAATGTTTGTGATGTCATCGGAAGATTTGAAATAAAATGCATTTTCTCTAAGTACTTCCCGGTTAAACTGGTTGTCGTGCGCACAAATCCACGCATTTGCCGCCATGGCTTCCAGCAGCGACGGATTGGTGCCGCCGGCTGAATGGCCATGGAAATATAATGTTGAAAAATGCCTCAGGTTATTGAGCAAGTCCTTGTTGAAGATAGCACCCCCGAACTTAATTTTATCATCCCGGTAATTTTTCATCAGGTACTTTCCAAAACTGTTATCGGTGTTCCCCACCACCAACAAAGGTGTATCGGTATTCGAGTTTATAACGCCCTGAATGATCTCTTCAATGTGGTTATCGGGCTGCATGCGGGCAATAAGCAAATGATAATTGAATGGTTTCAGACCCTCATTTTTCACAGAGTCCTCGTTGGGGTTTTCAAACAATTCGGCACCGTATGGGATAAATGTTGAATTGGCGTTGTAGACGGTTCTCAGGTGTTTTGCAATTTCCTTCGAATCCGCGATGAGTGCATCACTGCTGATAACCGCCAGCTTTTCGGCGTATTTTAAAAATCTGCGAACCAATGGGCTGTATTTGCTGCGCTTCCATTCAAGCCCATCCATGTTGGTAACAACAGCCGGCCCGTCCGGCAATCTTCTGAACCAAACCGAATTGCTTGTATAACCCAACTGATAAATGATGTCAAAGTTACGTTTCCGGCTGTCGTTGATGCAATTAAAATCGTAGAAAAACTGTCCTGCTCTACCGATTTTATCTTCTGGATCACGGCACAAAATCCTGTTAATGCCATTCCAGGTTGTGTTTTTTATCGGATGGCTATCTGAGCAATACACCCAAACTTCTACACCGCGCTTTAGCAGCCCCAGTGCCAAATGCCCGGCAAATTGCTCAAAGCCGCCATACTGATTTGGTATGCCCCGCGATCCTAAAATTCCTACCTTCATGTTGTTGCAGGTTTGGGTTTTTGATGGTTGATTAACCAAAAAATATAGAGCAGGAATACCGGAAAATAATAGTAGAAGCCATTAAAGAGCGATGTAAGAATGGTGGTTAGGAAAAAAATAAATGCCATGGCATTTCGCCGGAAAACTTCAGCATTGTCTTTGTAAATCCTGTAAAAGAGCAGGATATAAAGTAAAGCTGCCGGAATGCCATAAGCGAAAGTGATAGAAAGCAGATCGTTGTGAAACCAGGTGGGTGAAAGCAGGTTTTTCAGGTTGGCCATTTTGGACTCATAAAAGTTTTTTCCTGTTAGAAAATCGAGCCAGGTAAATTCCTGAACTTCGATAAACCACGACCGAAACAGTGCAATTCTCGAAAGTCTGTCGGGGTTATCAATAACTGTAATCATTAAGGATGACAGTGGCCGTAAAATGGTATTTTGGGTAAGATTGAACAGTTCATATCTAAATACAATCAAAAATACCGCTAAGGCTGAAAAGCCCACAAAATACCAGATGTTTCGCTTCACGAAAAACCAAATTAATATTGACAGGCCTGCCGACACAACAAAAGTTCTCACACCATTCAATAAAATAAGATAAGCCAGTAAAATTGCAGGTAAAATGAATATCCATTTTCTGTTTTTAATGGCAAGGGACAGGTAGAGCAAAAACAGGAATCCGAAAAAATATGCCGGCACGTGTGGCAACCTGAACAACCCGTAATTATAGCGGCGGCTTTTTTCTATCTTATCCAGCGATTCCTTTTCCACCTGTATGTTGGGCATAATTCCCACGCCAATATTTTGCATGGTGTCGATGCCTTTTTGCTCCGGGAAGTACGCCTTCAGTTTTGCTCTTACCAGGCTGTCAGCGTCAATATGAGGGGGTAATTTATCCTGAATTTCTGCAATGGATTTACCTTCTTTTACTAAGCTGTCGAAAGAGATACCGATCAATTCCAGGTTTTTAAAATGCTTTTCGTTATGATGCAAACTCATGGAGTTAACGCCAAAAAGGGCAAAACAAAAAAGAAATATGGAAGCTGCCAGGAAAAAATGTGTTGGCCAAAGTTTTAGTTTGTCCCTCAATTCCTTGTAGTAGAAATATGAAGCTGCAAACATCAAAATAAATACCAGGTCGGCGATGCTGCTTTTATTGAAGTCGTAAAGGTAATTCCCGACAAGGGCAGAAAAAATAAATACCGATGAAAAGACGGTGAGAAAAAGCAGTTTTTTCCCTTGCAAAAAAAGCGACAACCACATGACCGGTAAAACCATCAGGGTGAATGCAACAAAGACCGGTACATCATAAAAATAATTCACAACATTGTCAATCACAAACATGAGCAGGCTCGGGATAAATATCACCTC
>CAYNDN010000443.1:0-4674 GCA_964395075.1 uncultured Lentimicrobiaceae bacterium
CGAAAGGACAACACCTTTAGAGTTTTCAGGCATGACCCTGCCGATCCCGGCAGCCTGAGCCACAATTTTGTGGAATGTCTTTTTGAAGATAGCTCCGGAAATTTCTGGGTTGGAACTGATGGAGGAGGTCTGAACCTCCTAAATCCTGACAGCATGATATTTACCCGGGTAAACCAACAAGGTAGCCTTATGCAATATGCCAGCAAAAACCGAATCTATTCGATAAATGAAGATACACAGGGTAATGTATGGTTCGGAACATTCAACGGGGTTAGCATCTGGGATAAATTTAAACCTTTTTTTAATGTCTATTCAAATCTGGATGGAAATCCCGAATCCATAAAAGGTAGTTTTGTATGGGCATTCATAGAATACCGTCCGCACCTGATCTGGATCGGTACCGACCAGGGGATATGTGTGTTTAATACAAAAACCCGAAAGCTCAATCAATTGTCAGGTTATTTTTCGGAAAATAATAAACTTTCAAGTGAAAGAGTAAGGTCTTTATTAAAAGATTCATACGGTAATGTTTGGATTGGAACACGGGATGCCGGACTGAGCAAGCTGGATACCAAAACCGGTGAAATTGTAGTTTTTAAACCTTCAATACAATACCACAATAGCTTATGCAACAACTATGTTTTGAGCATTTTTGAAGATAAAAACGGGCTTATTTGGGTTGGCACCAATGATGGGCTAAACACAATCGATCCGGCTACGCATCAGATCAGGGTATATAAACATCACCCGGATGATAACACCACGATTTCGAGCAACACTATCTATGACTTTATGGAAGATCGGCAGGGGAATCTCTGGATAGCAACGCTTAATGGGTTGAACAAGTACCATCCTGAAGCTGATGCCTTTATCTCTTTCAAAAATATTTGGCACAACAAAAACAAGGTTACGAGCGACCGGATTTTCAGTCTTTTTGAAGATACAGACGGTAATTTTTGGATTGGAACCAGAGGAGGCGGGCTCGAAATATTTAACCGGGAAGATGGAACTTTTAGGTCGTTTACCATGGAAGATGGCCTGCCCAATAATGTGGTTTATGGTATCCTGGAAGATGAAAGGGGTAACCTGTGGATGAGCACAAACCGGGGAATTTCAACTTTCGATAAGGCCAATGAATCATTTATCAATTACGATGTTACCGATGGGTTGCAGAGCAATGAGTTCAATGCCGGGGCCTATTTTCGTTCGGCATCCGGTGAAATGTTTTTCGGAGGTATGCGTGGATTCAATGTATTTACACCGGAGGATATCATCTTAAATCCCAACAAACCGAAAATCGTGATTACGTCCTTCAAAAAATTCAATAAACCCCAGCCCGGTCAAATCAATAATGACGATACAATTGTTTTGGCTTATGAAGAAAATTTCTTCTCGTTCGAATTTTCATCACTCGATTTTCCAAATGCCCCCCGCAGCAAATATGCCTACATGTTGGAAAATTATAGCCA
Organism: uncultured Lentimicrobiaceae bacterium; assembly: GCA_964395075.1. GTDB lineage: Bacteria > Bacteroidota > Bacteroidia > Bacteroidales > 4484-276 > SABY01. Next base: position 1,470 of record CAYNDN010000443.1, read on the forward strand.
CGACTGGACTTATGTTGATGGGAAGAGACATTTCGCTGAGTACACCAATGTTTCGCCCGGGCATTATACTTTCCGGGTGATTGGTGCTAACAACAATGGTATCTGGAATATGGAAGGTGTTTCGCTCACAATCATCGTTAAAGCCCCCTGGTATAAAACCACTCCGTTCAGGATTGTATTAATCCTGCTCATAGTTTTCCTGATTTGGTTTGTGGTTTATTCAAGGGTGAAACGAATAAGGCGAAAACATGAAATGGAAAAAAAAGTACTAAAGATCGAAAAACAACTTTTCGATATTCAACAAAAAGCCCTTCGATTACAAATGAACCCGCATTTCATTTTTAACTCGCTCAACTCAATCCAAAGTTTTATCCTCTCCAGGGATATTGATCTTGCAGTAAATTACCTGAGTCGTTTTTCGCAACTCATGCGGCTTATTTTGGCAAATTCGCGCGAGTCGATCATTCCGCTCAACGATGAAATTAAAGCCGTTACCCACTACCTCGAAATTGAAATGCTCAGGTTCGATAATAAATTCAGCTTTCAAATTGATGTTGATGATGAAATTGATGAAGAGTTTACCGGCATTCCACCTATGATAATCCAACCTTATGTTGAGAATTCTATTATCCACGGCCTCATTCATAAAAAGGGCAAAGGGCTGATAAAAATAGATGTTACAAAACAAAAAGAAATGCTTTTGTGCACCATCACTGACGATGGGGTGGGCCGTAAGAGAGCAATGGAAATTAAGCGGGCCAGCGGCCTTGATACAAAATCGCGGGGAATGATGATCACCAAAGAACGTCTCGAAATATTGAATAACGGCACTTCCGAAAAATTCAGTGTTCGTGTTACCGATCTTAAGGATGTTTCGGGAAATCCTTCGGGCACGAAAGTAGAACTGCTCATCGCCTGCCGGGATATCTAAACAGCTGCGGCTCATTATTTAAAATTGATAAAAATAACCATGAGCTGCTTTAAAATAGCCAATGGTTAAACTATTTTATTGATATTTGACCCTTAAAATCAAAATCAGTTTGGTAAAAGCAGTCATAATAGACGACGAAAAAAAATCGAGAATGGCCCTCACCAGCCTGCTTGAGCGGTATTGCCCCAATGTGATAATATCAGGGGAAGCCGAAGGTGTTCAAACCGGAATAAAGCAAATTCGGGCTAACAAACCGGATGTGATTTTCCTGGACATTCAGATGCAGGACGGCAGTGGTTTCAGGTTACTTGAATCTTTTGATGAAGTGAATTTTGAGATCATTTTCACCACGGCTTTCGATCAGTATGCCATCAAGGCCATAAAATACAGTGCCCTTGATTATCTGCTCAAACCAATCATTCCGGAGGAACTGGTTGAAGCGGTTAAAAAAGTTGAAGACCGCAAAATTGCAAAGAATTCAAACCTTACCCAAAATATTGATGTCCTGCTGGATAATATTAAAAATAAAGGTTCTGACTCCAAAAAAATTGTGCTAACCACCGCTGAAAAGATTCACGTGATTCACGTAAGCGAAATACTCAGATGTGAATCGGATAATTATTACACTAAATTTTTCTTTACCGACGGAACAAATCTTTTGATATCCAAGACTTTAAAGGAAAACGAAAAAATGCTCAAAGATCACAACTTCATCAGGCCTCATAAATCTCACTTAATAAATGTAACTTACATCAAGGGCTTCATGAAAAACGATGGTGGATACATCCTGATGAGCGACAACAGCAAGGTTCCGGTATCACGCAGAAGAAAGGAACTCATTATTGAAACAATAAATAATTTGTAAACAAATACACAAATAAACCGCATATTACAAACGAAATTGAAGCAAATATTGTAAAAGAAGCGTTAAAATCAACTTTCTCTTATGTTCATAATCAGTTAATTAGCTGATTAAAAAATGTTAAATCCGGCAACCGAAAACTTATTACCGTGAGCCGTAAACTGATTTTAATGACCTGGCTCCTTTAGTGGACTTTACTTTTACATGTCTGCTTTCTTAATTTTCACCGAATGGATGATCTAATTTATTTTTTATTTCTAATTGCCTGGCTGGCATTTTCTTTTTATCAGCAGAGTGCTAAAAAGAAGAAAAAGCAAGAGCAGATGAGAGCAGAACGTGAGCGTGAGCAGCAGGAAGAAAATTTCGAAGGATACGAGCAGGGAAATCTGAGCGAGGAATCACAACCAGTTGAAGCCGTTTCACGGGAACAGAAGCCTGAAAGAGATTTCAAAAAAACACTTGAGGAAATTTTGTTGGGTGAGGAATTTTCAGCGGAAATATCGCCAGAACCTGAACAAAGCCGGCCACAACCCAGAACAGATCAGGCCTTGCCGGATCAGGGTTTTGAGTTCAGGAAAAATGATTATCAAAAGTATTATGACGATGAGATGTTGGAGGGTTCGCTGGAAGACATGGAAAAGAAACCTCAAAAGTTGGAAGATACCATAAAGGAACGTGAAGAAGATATGGTTTTACTGGAAGATCATGGCGAAGAAGATAATTATGAAAAATCAGATTTTGACTTAAGAAAAGCCATAATTTATTCAGAGATAATAAACAGGCGGTACACTAATTAAGGGTGATTTTAAATAAGGGTTGAATCGTAAAAAGGTTTTGGTGGTTACATCAATTTATTAGTAATTTTACCGCCCTTTAGCACAAAGTATAAACAAACATAAAATTATATGGTATGTTAAAACATCTACTTTTAACGCTTGGTATTGTATTATCAACGAGCCTCATTGTTTTTTCACAATCAGGTGCCCTCCAGGGAAAAATTCTCGATACCGATACAAAAGAGCCCATCCCGTTCGCTAACGTGGCGATTTATTCCGGTGGTAACTTGTTAACAGGTACTACCACAGATTTTGATGGAAAGTATGTCATCAAGCCACTTAAGCCCGGTGCCTACGATGTTCAGGCTTCATTTGTAGGCTACAAAACAAAACAGATTTCCGGTGTAATTGTTAAGGGCGATCAAACTACTTTCGAGGACATCGAATTGGCGGTTACCGCCGAAACCCTTGATGTTGTTGAAGTTGTGGAGTATAAAGTTCCACTGATTGAAAAAGGTAAAACCACTTCAGGTGCCACGGTAACATCCGAAGAAATCCAGAAAATGCCAAACCGTTCAACCAACTCAATTGCAACAACGGTAGGTGGTGTCTATTCAGACGCCGATGGTGATAACA
>CAYNDN010000444.1:0-4670 GCA_964395075.1 uncultured Lentimicrobiaceae bacterium
ACATTGTCGATCACAAACATGACCAGGCTCGGTATAAATATCACCTCAGGCCTGGTTAAAAATGGAATGCCTGGAAGGTTTTTCAGGGCTTCTCTCATGGCTTAATCATGCGTTTAAAAACTTTTGAAGGATAGCAAATGCCCGAAAGGAGAAGGTACCAGCTTTTTAAAATCGGGTTTTGTGTACGCTGGTACTTGCGATAGTAGAGCATATAATGATAATAAATCCAGATTCTGCGTTTTGTGCTTTTGGTACCAAAAATCTTATCACGGAACTCAAAGGTTGTAATAATGTGTTCGCGTTTCAGGTTGCTGGTTGCACTTCCGCCATGAACACGCATAAAATAAAGTGGTTCCCTCAAGTTGGCAAATTTATACCCGTCATTTACCATTCTTGAAAAAATTTCATAATCCTCGCCCGGAAATATTTCCTGGTAGCGATACTTTCGGTAAACATCTCCTTTTATAAATGCCGTAGGATGCTGCAGTCCGTGTTCTCCGTTTTTAAATGATTTTTGTATGGCAGCATGATCTAACGGGAAATTGGAAATATTGATTTGCTTGCCGGTCTTATCGTGAAAATACACCACATTGCATCCCAGCACATCTATTTCAGGATTTTCAAGCATAAAGTTTAACTGTTGTTCCATTCTTTCCGGAGCAAGCCTATCGTCAGGGTCGGCCCGCATCACAAAATCTCCGGTGCACAAATCCAGGGCAGCATTCAGCGCAGTGGTGAGGCCTTTGTTGTTTTTGAAAATGATCAGCTTCAGGTAGGACAGGTGGTCAAAGGCTTTCAATATTTCGAGTGAGTTATCTTGAGAACCATCATCAACAATGATCAATTCCTGGGGCTCAATGGTGGATGAAACAACGCTGTTTATGAATGCAGCCAGATATCGCCCATTATTATAGTTAGGGACGATTATTGAAATTCCGGTATTTGCGAGATATTTCAAGTTTTTAAAAGTAAGCGGGTTAAGGGCGATGAAACCAATTGAGCAATCATTTTAACATGCAGATTCTTTCCCAGGAAACAAGCCTTTAGCCATCGGTCAGCAACAGTTTTTTTCAGGTTATGTTGATCGAAAAAATTGTGCATCAGGTTTTGATTTAAAATGTTGAGCAAAAATTGATGAATTTGAAGCAACAGGTTGAAATCATCAATTTTTTCGTTTCCTTTCAGCGCAAAAATACAATTCAAATCAGTTTGCGAAAGCTTTATCCCAAGTTTCCCAAACAAATAATGGTAGATTTTGATATCCTGCTCGCGCATTCTATGGCTGTTTATCCGCATGGCACTTTGGCTGTGTACCCGGTATTTTAGCAGGTAATCAGGAAATATGGAAACAGGGTGGCTGAATGCCAGATCGGCACAAAATTTATAATCTTCAACTACATCCAGCCCTGGCTCGTAATTGGTATTTTCGATGGCCTTCCTCCTAACCAGCAGCGAGGAGTGCACAAAATAATTCCGGAAAAGCATGATTGAAGGGATCAACTCAGGTTTGGAGGTGAGCTTCCATCGTTTGTTTAAAGTTTTGTTAGATTCATCCATCATTTTTGCCCAACTGCCAATCATGGTAATTTCAGGGTGAGCATCCAGATATTTTACCTGTTTTTCCAGTTTGTCATTGCTGGCGATGTCGTCTGAATCGAAAGGGGCATAAAACTCCCCGCGTATTTCGGCCAGTCCTTTGTTCCTGCTAAATACGATCCCCTGGTTTTTATCATTTGTCAATACCCGGATTCTTGGATCGGTAAATCCTGCAATGATTTCTGTGCTGGAGTCCGTTGAGCCGTCATCAACAATGATCAAATCAAAATCTGCAAAGGTTTGGTCAAGTAAACTCCGGATTGATTCTGCAACAAATTTCCTGGAATTATAAACTGGCATTACGATGGAAACACGTGGAGTTTTCATTGTTGAATAATAAGCTTGCGCAAGATAGTTCTTTTTATCCCGACTGACAATTATGGTGTGAAAAATAATATTCAGATTCTAAATGGTGAATTACGACTTTGTAAAACGTTGAAAATCTGATTCATAAATTCTGTTTTTGTATTTACGGGATTAGAGTTGCTACAACCAATTACCAATTACCAATCCCCAATTACCAATCCCCAACTATCCCAACAAAATTACCGGAGTACTTTTTTAAAATATGTATTTTCGCAGCATTCAATAAAACAGGATTTTAAAACTAAATTTTATGAGAAATTTCACCTACCTTTTGCTGGCAATAGCCGGATTTTTTTTCTTGACTTCATGTCAGCAACCTGCTGATAAAGCTGAAACCTCCAATGTACCAATTATCGATAAACAGGATGTGAGCGTTCCTGATGGCCGCATGACCCCCGAAGCACTTTGGGCTTTTGGCCGGCTGAGCGGCCCGGAAGTATCACCCGATGGAAATACCATTGTTTACGGGGTTTCATACTACAGCGTTGAGCAAAACAAAAGCAACCGCGACCTGTATTCAGTAAATGCTGATGGCAGCGATTTCAAGCGATTGACCAAAACCCACAAAGGCGAATACAACGCCTTATGGAGGCCCGATGGTAAAAAAATCGGATTCATGACCTCAGAAAGCGGATCGATGCAAATGTGGGAAATGAACCCTGATGGCTCCGGCCGTGCACAGATTTCGGATATCGAAGGTGGAATTACCGGGTTTAAATACTCACCGGATCAGTCTATGATTGTTTATACAAAAGAAGTTCCGGTTGATAATAAATTCAAAAACCTGTACAAAGGCCTTGATAAAGCCTCCGGAAGGCTTGTAGATGATCTGATGTATCGTCACTGGGATACCTGGACCGACACCTGGAGCCATGTTTTTGTGGCCAAGTATGATGGTAAAAAATTGAGCAACCACAAAGACCTTTTACCCGGCGAACCCTGGGACGCACCCATGAAACCATGGGGTGGGATGGAACAGGTAAACTGGAGCCCCGATAGCAAAAAAGTAATCTACACCAGCAAGAAAATGTATGGCAAGCAATATTCTGAGTCAACCAACTCGGCTAATTACATGTACGACCTGGAAACCGGAAAAACCACCAACTTTACCGAAGGGATAATGGGCTTTGATATTGCCCCGGTTTACTCTCCTGACGGAAAATATATTGCCTGGGAAAGCATGGAGCGCGATGGGTATGAATCTGACAAAAACAGGCTGTTTATCATGAATGTGGCCACCGGCGAAAAAACATACTGCACCGAAGGTTTTGACCAAAATGCTGGTAGCATCCAATGGGCTGACGACAGCCAGTCGATCTATTTCACCAGCGATGTACAAGGAACTTTCCAGATTTATGAATATACTTTAGCCGACAAGTCAATCCGTAAAATTACCGATGGCTTGCATGATTACCGCGGCGTAATGCTTGCCGGCGATGTGCTGATTGGAACCAAGCAAACCATGAAACACCCAACTGAGTTGTTTGCCGTAAATCCGGCTGATGGCAGTGAAACGCAAATCACCTTTACCAATAAAGATTTGCTGGCAAAACTCAAAATGGGTAACACTGAAGGACGCTGGATGAAAACCCATGATGGCAAAGACATGCTCACCTGGGTGATCTATCCGCCCGATTTTGATCCGAAGAAAAAATATCCAACCCTGCTTTATCTTAAGGGAGGCCCACAGGGACCGTTAAGCCAAAGCTTCCACTTCCGCTGGAACTACCAGATTATGGTTGCCAACGATTATATTGTAGTCGCACCAAACCGCCGTGGTGTTTCCGGGTTCGGGCAGGCATGGCAGGAGCAAATCTCTGGCGACTATCACGGTAAAAGCATGCAGGACTACCTGACTGCTATCGATGAGATGGCTAAAGAACCGTTTGTTGATGAAGAAAACCTGGGTGCGATTGGTGCCAGTGCCGGTGGATATGCAGCATTCTATCTGGCCGGAAACCATGAAGGCCGCTTCAGTGCTTTCATTGCCCACGATGGTATTTTTAACGAAGAAGCCCAGTACCTGGAAACCGAAGAGATGTGGTTTGAGAATTGGGATAAAGGTGGTGCTTTCTGGGAGTTCGACAATGATGTAGCCATGGAAGCTTATGAGCATTCACCACATAAATTTGTACAAAACTGGGACACACCAATCCTGGTTATTCACGGTGAGCAAGACTTCAGGGTGGTTTACACGCAGGGTATGACAGCTTTTAATGCGGCTGTGCTGCGCGATGTGCCGGCGCAATTCCTTTTCTTCCCCGACGAAAATCACTGGGTGCTTCAGCCCCAGAATGGTATTTTGTGGCAGCGCACATTCTTTGCCTTTCTGGATGAATGGTTGAAATAATCGGAAATTGATTCTATAATATTAAGCCTGATTAATTCACAAAATATTAAAGGACGTGGTAATTGATCTCTTTTTTTGTGAATAATGGAGGTAAGAATCGCCTCTCTTTTGAGAGAGGCGATTTTTTTTTATGCTTGAAATTATATAGACCTCGGTGAGATCGAAGGTTTTATCTTATGTTTAGTTTATCATGAATCATCAATACCTGCGGAATCACCAATACGTTGCTGTTATTGTTGATTAAAAAATCCGATAGCTTCTCTTTTTTAGATTCCGGCCACTGGTTTTGCATCCGTGCTCTAACCTCCGCTTCGGATACCTTATCCCTTTGGATTACCCGCTGAATGCGTAACACTTC
>CAYNDN010000445.1:0-878 GCA_964395075.1 uncultured Lentimicrobiaceae bacterium
TTCCAAACATGCCCCGAGGCTACTGCCACAAAATATTCGCTGTGGTTTGCGGGGTTCACGGCAAAATCTGCTATCCTTCCGGAAGCAAAAGCCGGTCCGATCCCCCGCCATTTCAGCCCTGAAAACGTAGATGATTTCAGCGTGTCAGCACCCGGTTCTTCATCTTTTTTCTTTTTGCGTGCTTCCACCTCGGTGGTGCTCAGTATAAAAACAATCATTGTTAGGAAAATACCAATTTTCCTGAAACTGCTTCTTTTGGTCTTTTGTAGTTTGTACGAAAATGTCATCGTTTTTAGTTTTGATTTGAGATATGTTATTATTTATTAAATCGGAACTACTGCGATTTTAGTGGATATGATCAATTTAACAACTTGATTTTGACTAAAAGGATTGAATGAGATTGAAGGGGTTGATAAGATTGATTTGTTAATGATTGAAAATCAATCTTATTCAATCTTAAATTTCAATCTTCTCAATCTAAATTATTTCGTATTGTTAATAAATTCAAGTTGCATGACCCATTAAATTGGTAGTAGAACCATTAAATCCGGCTCAAAGGTACACAAGTCAGTAAAAAGAAAAAATTGCATTTATGGGATTTGTTTAATTTCGCAAAAACTTTGCATTATGAAACAACTATTACTTACCCCGGTTTTTGTATTGATGATAGCAGTTATTGCGGTGGCACAACCCACCGGACTTTCCTTTTCTGTAAAGGTTAATGACTGCGATGAAAAGGTAGCAAATGATCCAAAAGAGATCAAAGAAATTGAAGCTGATTTCCGTGTTGACCGCACTTTTGGGCCGGCACCTTTGACGGTTCAGTTCACTGACAGGAGTTCCGGCGACATCGACAAGTGGCTATGGAATTTTGGGGA
>CAYNDN010000445.1:888-4666 GCA_964395075.1 uncultured Lentimicrobiaceae bacterium
ACCGATTCGGTTCAGAACCCTACACATACTTATCAGCAGGAAGGTATTTATACGGTAAAGCTTTCTGTTTTTGAAGCAGATACGACTGTAAATGGAGATTCTAAAGCAATGATTATCAGAGCAGTTGGCTACGGACTTTGTGATTCGGTGAATTATGATATCCCCGGAAACTATTACCTCTATCAGCTTCCCGGTGCAGAAACGGGATATCTCTCCGGCAACAACTCAAGAGGCGATCTTGCCAAGGCCAGTTATTTTAACATTACCGAAGATAAAGGTATGCTCATGGGCGGTTTGTTTTTCTTTGCCATCAAAGAGAATGGCCTGGCAACCGATCCGGATATTGTGTTCAAAGCCTGGGATAATGATGGCCCGCAGGGAACGCCCGGAACTGTGCTGGACGAGGCTACAGTTTTACTTTCGAATATTCCCGTGGATGATCAGGGTACCGGATTTTATCCGGCAACAATTCCATTTTTTGATGAATGGGTAACGATCGACAATAGTTTTTATCTGGGTTTTGAATTGCCACAAACCGATGGAGATACACTGGCGGTTTTCACCAATAAAACTGATGATGTATTGGTTGGTAATGGCTGGGAGCAAACGGCCTCCGGAGCATGGCAACCATACGATGCCGGAACACCAGGTTATAAAGTTGATAATGCCATTTTTCCGATCATCTGTCAGCCTACGGGCATTGATAATCACATTCTGGAAAACAAAATGATTATCTATCCGATACCGGCAAAAGATCAGATTTACATCAATGTTTTTGAAGGAAATCCGGAAAAAATATCTGCAACCATTTTTGATTTATCCGGAAGGATGGTTGCCCCGGCAGCAGAAATCCATTCGGGTTCTTCGTTGAATGTTAGCCAGCTCAATACAGGTTTGTATCTGCTCAGAATAGAAACTTCTGATGGCGTATCCAATCACAAAATTATAATTGAATAGGCTGAACGTAAGCGTTTCACACCCTGGGAATTTTCTTTGTATTCATGCTAATTTACAATTCGTCCACTTGCTCCAAATAAGATTCTGCCTGTGAAATAATTCTGACTTTTTCTATATTATCCATTTTATCCAGGTTTCTGTAAACCATCCCGATCCGCGGATTTTTCCGCAATTTATCTTCATGTTGAATATGAAAATTCCAGTACAGGCTGTTGAACGGGCAGGCCTTTTCTCCGATTCGCTTTTTGGGATTGTAAAAACATCCGGCGCAATGATCACTCATTTTGTTGATGTAATTTGCCGAACTGACGTAGGGTTTGGTAGCCATAATGCCGCCATCGGCAAACTGGCTCATGCCGCGCGTGTTGGTAATTTCAACCCACTGAAATGCATCGATGTAAATGCCGAGATACCAGTTGTCAACCTCATCCGGGTGAACCTGAGCCAGGAGCGCGAAATTCCCGGTTATCATCAGCCTTTGGATATGGTGGGCATATGCAGTATTTAACGATTGTCCGATGGCCTGTTTCATGCAATTCATTTTGGTGTCGCCGGTCCAGTAAAATGAAGGGAGCTTTCGTTGGTGATCAAAATAATTCATGTTTTCATATTCCGGCATTTTGGCCCAATAGATGCCCCGGACGTATTCACGCCAGCCTATGATTTGCCGCACAAAACCTTCAATTTGTTCCAGGCTGATATCATCTTTACGGTTATACCATGCTTTCACTGCCTGGTTGACAACCTCCAGCGGGCTGATCATTTTGGTATTGAGCGCAAACGATAACCTGGAATGGAAAAGCGTTTCCGATTTGCCGGTAAGTGAATCCTGATATGTTCCGAAGTGAGGGAGCAGATTTTTTACAAAATAATCCAGGTATTTCAGTGCCTGCGATTTGCTAACCGGATAGGCAAAAGATTTAGGAGAGGCTTCGCCGAACCATTCCACAACGGATTGTTTGAGATCTTCAAAAACTTCCGACAAATCATTTTTCATTTTGATGGGCTGGGGGAGGGGTACTTTTCCGTCGTACTTTTTGCGGTTTTTAAAATCGTAATTCCATTTGCCGCCCACCGGTTTTCCGGATTCCATTAAAATGTTGTGCTTCTTGCGCATTTCGCGGTAAAAGCTTTCCATCAGGTAGTTTTTCTTTCCAAAAAAATTACCGATAAAATCCCTGCCGGTAAGAAAATGCTCCGAGGGTACCATTTCAGCAGGGACCGGCATTTCACCACATGCCTTTTTCAGGATTTCATCCACCCGGTATTCATCCGGCTCCTGGTATTCAAACTTTTCAATGTTTTTCTGTTCAATTATTTTTTTTAGATTTTTGGCAAAGTCGTGTTCGTTTTCAGGATCGTTGAGGCGCATATATAATATGGTGTGTCCTTCGCTTTTCAGATGCTTTGAAAATTCACGCATCGCGCCAAGCACACCCAGCAATTTTTGCAAATGATGTTTCACGTAATCGGTTTCGGGCCTGATCTCCATCATTACATAGGTAATATTCATATTTTTTTCAACAAACCATGTATGATTGGGATTAAGCTGATCGCCAAGTAAAAGTCGCAGGATTTTCATGTTGAAATGAAATTGATTTTGAATTTAACGATTCCTGGCTGCCTTTGTTTATGGAGCCTGATTGATATCTTAAAAAATTCTACTTTTGCACCCTCAAAAAATCAGCTACATATGTTTGAAAGTTTAAGTGACAAACTCGAACGATCGTTTAAAATCCTGAAAGGACACGGACACATTACCGAGATCAATGTTGCCGAAACCCTCAAGGAAGTTCGAAAAGCATTGCTCGATGCCGACGTTAGCTATAAAATCGCCAAAGATTTTACCGATGACGTTAAGGAGAAAGCGCTTGGGCAAAATGTTTTAAATGCGGTTTCGCCCGGCCAGTTGATGATTAAAATTGTGCACGATAGTCTTACCGAACTAATGGGAGGTGAGCACGAGGAGATCAATATAAAAGGTAGTCCGGCTGTAATACTTATAGCAGGGTTGCAAGGTTCCGGTAAAACAACATTCTCTGCAAAGCTTGCCAATTTTTTAAGAAGTAAAAAAGGCAGGCAGCCGCTTTTGGTTGCAGGCGACGTTTACCGTCCGGCGGCTATAAATCAGTTACAGGTTTTGGGCGAACAAATCGGTGTGGAGGTATTTACCGAGGAAGGGAACAAAAATCCTGTTGATATTGCCAAAAAGGGGATTGAATTTGCCAAACAACACAGCAAAAATATTGTAATCGTGGATACCGCCGGCCGTTTGGCCATCGATGCGGAAATGATGGATGAGATCAGTGCGGTTAAGGAAGTCATTGATCCACAGGAAACCTTATTCGTGGTTGATGCGATGACAGGCCAGGATGCGGTAAATACTGCCAAAGCTTTCCACGACAGGCTTAATTATGATGGGGTGGTGCTGACAAAACTTGATGGTGATACCCGTGGTGGTGCGGCCTTAACGGTTAGGTCGGTAGTTGAAAAACCCATTAAGTTTGTAGGGATAGGAGAAAAAGTTGAATCCCTCGATGTTTTTTATCCAAAGCGAATGGCCGACCGGATTCTGGGAATGGGTGATATCGTTTCACTTGTCGAAAAAGCCCAGGATACCTTTGATCAGGATGAGGCAAGGAAGCTTCAGAGAAAGATTACCAAAAATCAATTCAACTTTAATGATTTCCTGACACAGATCAAGCAAATCAAAAAGATGGGTAATGTAAAGGACCTGATGGGTATGATCCCGGGAATGGGCAAAATGGTGAAGGACGCCGACCTGGATGACGATGCTTTCAAAGGAATTGAGGCCATCATC
>CAYNDN010000446.1:0-2554 GCA_964395075.1 uncultured Lentimicrobiaceae bacterium
GCATTGTATTATTATAAAAGAGCGGTTCACAATAATGAACAATTAGATAAAAAAAGTACTAAAATGAGTTTACTTATTAACATCGGAGCGATATACGAAACCCAGAATAAATTCCAAAGATCGCTAGAATACTACTATCAGGCTTTAGAAATTTCAAAAGAACTTAACCAATCATCAAATCGTGCCTTGGTGCTAAGGAATATTGGTGCTGTATATCTCCAAACAGGTGAAAATTTGAAGGCACTTGATGTGCTTTTCGAATCACTTTACCTTCGTGATTCTCTCGGACTTGAGCATGCGAAAGCTACTACATTAATTCTTATTGGAAAGGCTTATGAGTTTGAAGGTAACCTTCAGCGTGCAAATGAAATGTATATTCAAAGTCTTGATATTTTACACGAATACGGTGACCTGAGACAAGAGTCTCATGCACTCACTTATATTGGGAAAAACCTTCAATTACAACAAAAATATCAAAATGCCCTGGCGTATTATCGTATGAGTTTGAATTTAGCAAAACAGGCAGGCCTTAATCTCGAAATATCAGAAAACTATAAGCACCTTGTATTGCTGTTTGGTGAGGCTATGAATGAGGATTCAACAATAAAATATTTGGACCTGTATGCTCAGGTGAAACAAAAACTGAATGTTGAATTGGATGAAAATTCAAATGAAACAGAAAGCAGTTCAGATACAAGCGCAAAAAATGTCGGTAATAAAATAGCTGGAAACGATTCTCATATAGTTTTGAAGTTTACCTGGTTGTTTTCAATGGTTCTCATTACAGGATTGATTGTCGTAATATTTTTGCTAGTAGCATTTATTATGATTTCTCAAAAGAGAAATAAAAAGTTCAGTAAATAAGCATGTTTGTCATATTCTTTTTGCAGCAATATCGTAATAACAATTGGCACAACATGTGTTTTTTCTTTCATTTATCCGATCCAAAAGTAACTCACTATATTCCGAAAGGTTAATAATTTTTTTCTTTCAGATATTCATCTAAAAACTTCAGGATTTTACCGTAGGCTTCAATCTGATTTTCTTTTTTTACAAAACCATGACCTTCGTCTTTAAACAACACATACTCTACCGGCACTCCACTTGAGCGAGCTGCTTCAACAATTTCGTCCGACTCAACCTGCAAAACCCGCGGATCCTGGGCACCCTGCAAAACCATGACCGGACGCTGGATTTTATGAGCATGGAACAATGGGGAAATACGATATAACCGCGCAGAGTCAACAGCCGGATCACCCATCTCTTCGTAAAGCGCATTTTTAAACGACTCCCACCACGGTGGAATGCTCTTGAGGGTTCGCAGCCAGTTGGTTACACCAAACAGGTTCACACCAACAGCAAATGCATCGGGTTTGTCAGTAAGGGCCTGCATAACCATATATCCGCCGTAAGATCCACCAATTATCCCGATTTTATCAGGATCAATTTTTCCAGTGGATTTAAGGTAACCCTTGGCATAAATACAGTCTTTCAAATCACCCTCACCGTGGTTTTGATCATCCATACGGTAAAATGATTTTCCGTAGCCACTGCTACCCCTGTTATTTACTGCAATGATAGCATAGCCATGATTTACAAGGTATTGGATCAACGGACTATAATAAAGCGTCGATTGTCCGCCAGGCCCGCCATGAACCCAAACCAGGGCAGGCACTTTTTTTTCAACTGAAGCCTGATGAGGCATATATATCAACGCCGGGATTTCCAATCCATCGAAAGATTTGTACCGGACCACTCTTCCGGCAACCAGATCCTCCGGATCAATTTCCGGATTCAGGGTACTGGTGAGTTTTACAACTTTCCCGGTTTTGAAATTATAGGTATAGATGTCTGAGGTTGACCTGGAAGAACCCGCTGAAAAGCTCATCATCATTTCATCTCGCGAAATGCGAACCGATGAAATCTCACCGGCATCGATATCAGGGAATTGTACCGGGTTCATGGTTTTACCATCAAACAGTCTGATTTGGGTACGGGCATCTTCATTAACACCTATAACAAGATATTTTTCGTTATACGAGAAATAAGCATAGCTTATATCCCAATCTGCAGTATACAGCTTGTCTTTTTTCCCGGATTCAATATTATATTTTATCAGGTAGCTGAATTCAACGCCTTCGTCCGTAATGTAATAAAACGTTTCATTGTCAAGGCCGAAATCTGTTGCATTGTAACTTGAGTTAGGATTTTCGGGTGATATGGATATCAGCTTTTTATTTATCAAATCATAAAGAAAAAGCTCGTTGACGGAAGTTGTAATTGATTTTGTAAGGGCAAGGTACTGCTTGTTGGGCGATAAAGCAGAAATACTATACCCTTCCGTATTCTCAAAAAGCAGTTTTGTAGTAAAATTATCAATCGACATCTCGTATAAATCCATAAAACGTTCATCGCGCTTGTTGCTGGTGAAGAAAAAGCTTTGTTTATCGTGCGCCCAGCCGTAAAACGAACTTCTCGCTTCCGGTTCAGGTGTCAGATCTATGACGGTACCATCAGTATCACGCATAAAAATATGATATATCTCATTTCCGTT
>CAYNDN010000446.1:2564-4652 GCA_964395075.1 uncultured Lentimicrobiaceae bacterium
GGTGTCCGAATGGGTAACCGGCTCCGGTAATCCGCCATCAGCAGAAATAGTATAAACATTGTAAATCCCTGATTCGTTGCTCGTTACAAGTACTTTTTGATTATCACTTGAAAATGATCCCCCACCAATGCTGGTGTTGTTCATAAACTGTTCAATGGTGTATTGTTTTACAGCACGGTTCTCGGTGGATTGATTGCAGCAGGAATACAGCGATGTTGAAATGACTAAAATGATGACAAATGTGATATTGCGCATAATAGATCGTATTAAAATGACTTGTACAGGGCTTACCAACATACATGCCGATTTACAGGATTGTTTGTTTTTCAGTAACTTATATTATGGGTACAATACAGGCCCAAATAGGAAATGTTCGGAACTGTTATTCGGGTGTTCACTTGCGAACAAATCGATTTTGCTATTTTTGCCTTCGCTTTTATGATATGGAAAACTTCTGGAAACAATTAAAGCACCCGGCCTTCATGCTGGCACCTATGGAAGATGTTACTGATACATCTTTCAGGGAGTTAGTCATGCGGATTTCCCATCCTGATGTTTTTCATGTAGTATTCACAGAATTTACCTCAACCGATGGATTGTGTCATCCGGTTGGGAGGCTAAATGTGAACAGCAGACTAAGGGTTAATGAATCTGAATGGCAGATGCTCCGCGAAAAAGGGATGAAGATTGTAGCCCAGATTTGGGGAGCAAATCCTGAAAAGTATGCCAAGGCTACAAAAATGATCTGCGATGAATATAACTTTGACGGCATCGACATCAACATGGGATGCCCGGTGAAAAAGATTGTGAAACAGGGAGCGTGTTCAGCCCTGATTGGCCAGCCTGTGCTTGCTGCAGAAATAATACAGGCAACGAAAGAAGCGAGCAATGTTCCGGTAAGTGTAAAAACCCGTACCGGCATTAAAAAGCATAACACCGAAAACTGGATCGGTCACCTGCTGGATCAGGACCCTGCCGCTTTGATCCTCCACTGTCGCACTCAAAAAGATCAATCGGAAGTGCCTGCCAACTGGAATGAGATCAAAAAAGCCGTTGATGTGCGTAATGCATCCGGAAAAAATATCCCACTTTTTGGTAATGGAGATGTTTGGAGTGTGGAAGATGCGCTGGAAAAATGCACAGCTACAGGAGCTGACGGCGTTATGGTAGGTCGCGGGATTTTCCACAATCCCTGGATTTTTAATTATCCGCAACCCGAAGTTTCTGTTTCGGATAAACTGGATTTGCTTTGGAAACATGTTGAACTTTTTACCGAAACATGGGGAACTGACAAAAGCTTCAATATCCTGAAACGTTTTTTCAAGATTTACACCAACAACTTCCATGGTGCTGCCAGGCTCAGGGCGGAACTGATGGAAACTAACAATGCAGCAGAAGTTCGACAAGTACTGGATGGATTTGTAGAGTTTTCAAATACAAATCAGGCCGGTTGAAATAAATACAAAAAGCTCTTAAAAAGCCACTTATGCTAAAATGCTAACGATTTTTTTAAACCACAAGTAAATACAATTACCACGAACTAAAGTCTGCGGTATTATTTCACACATATTTTTTTGACCAGACCAGGTTAGAATAACGAATCTTTTTTTTCGCGTAGCGGATTTAATTATCAGGTTGAGTTAAATAAACCAGCCATCACCGGTTTCCCTTTATTTTGTATTTTTGAATTCCAAATAAGCTTAATAATATGTCGGATTTACATCAACCCTTTACCAACTTACAATTAGAGATCATTAAAGCATTCTCAAATGAACCAATTCCCAAAAGTATTTTTAAAGCCCAATCGCGAGCACTCCCTTAAACGGTTCCACCTGTGGGTGTTTTCCGGTGCCATCAAAGGAATCAAAGGCAAGGCCGAAGAAGGTGATGTAGTTGAAGTGTGCGACAGCACCGGAAGCTACCTTGCAACAGGCCATATTCAAAATGGATCGATCTCGGTGAGGATATTTTCGTTTGAACAGACAGATGCCAACAAAGCTTTTTGGAAATCGAAATTTGAAAAGGCGCTGGAATTGAGAAAAGTTCTGGGATTTTTTGATAGCTCCGAAACCAATGTTTTCAGGCTGG
>CAYNDN010000447.1:0-4637 GCA_964395075.1 uncultured Lentimicrobiaceae bacterium
TAGCCATACCCGAAGTGAGGCAAGTTGTTGGTTTTGTTTTTGAATAAGACCAATAAAAAAACAAAGGCCGGAAATTAACTTCCGGCCTTTTATAAGAAATCACTTGTTTTATCGATTTTGCTTTTTGATCAGGTTCAGCGCTGATCCGGCTTTAAACCATTCTATCTGAACCGGGCTGTAGGTATGATTAACAACAATTTTATCTTTTGATCCGTCAGCATGAGTAGCAACAACGGTAAGTTGCTTTCCGGGGGCGAACTCTTTTAATCCAATAATGTCAAAAGTGTCGTCTTCCTGAATCTTGTCGTAGTCAGCTTTATCGGCAAATGTAAGCGCCAGCATACCCTGTTTTTTCAGGTTGGTTTCGTGGATACGTGCAAAGCTTCTTACCAGCACAACCCTTACGCCGAGGTGACGAGGCTCCATGGCAGCATGTTCACGGGATGAACCTTCACCATAGTTATCATCGCCAACCACAATTGATCCAATGCCTGCAGCTTTGTATGCACGGGCAACATTCGGTACTTCATCAATTGTTCCATCAAGCTGATTTTTAACTGCATTGGTTTTTCCGTTGAAGAAATTATCTGCACCTATCAGCATATTGTTTGAAATATTATTGAGGTGGCCGCGATAGCGCAACCAAGGGCCGGCCATCGAAATATGGTCGGTGGTACATTTTCCGCGGGCTTTAATCAGAAGTTTCAAACCTCTCAAATCATCACCATCCCATGGTTTGAAAGCACTGAGAATTTGTAGGCGTTCTGATTCCGGAGCTACCACAACTTCAACATTACTGCCATCGGCGGCAGGTGCCTGGTAGCCATTATCTTCCACAGCAAAGCCTTTGAGTGGCATCTCAATACCCTGTGGTTCTTTTAGTTTTATTTCTTTTCCATCTTTATTCACCAAAGTGTCGGTCATGGGGTTGAACTCCAGTGTTCCAGCAATAGAAAAAGCAGTCACGATTTCGGGAGAGGCAACAAAGCCGTGGGTGTTGGGGTTGCCATCGTTTCTTTTTGCAAAGTTCCTGTTAAAGGAAGTCATGATGGAGTTTTTCTCACCTTTATCGGCATTATGTCGTGCCCATTGACCGATACATGGCCCGCAGGCATTTGCGAGCACTACGCCGCCAATTTTTTCGAAGGTATCCAGGTAACCGTCCCTTTCAACGGTGTAGCGCACCTGCTCCGATCCGGGAGTAACCGTGTACTCGGATTTTACCTCAAGGTTATTTTCAAGGGCCTGTTCAGCAACAGAGGCTGCACGCGTAATATCTTCGTAGGATGAGTTTGTGCAGGAACCAATCAATCCAACTTCCAGTTTTGCCGGCCAGCCGTTTTCTTTTACTGCTTTGGCAAACTTAGAAACCGGTGTTGCCAGATCAGGGGTAAATGGACCGTTGATATGCGGTTCCAGTTTGGAGAGGTCGATCTCTATAACCTCGTCAAAATATTTTTCAGGATCAGCATACACTTCAGCATCGCCTACTAAATGTTCGGCAATTTTGTTGGCTTCTGCGGCAACTTCTTTACGGCCGGTGCCGCTCAGGTAAGTAGCCATTTTTTCGTCGTATCCAAAAATGGATGTTGTAGCACCGATCTCTGCACCCATATTACAAATGGTTCCTTTTCCTGTGCAACTCAGGGTATCAGCTCCCGGGCCAAAATATTCAACAATGGCTCCGGTTCCACCTTTAACAGTAAGTATGCCGGCCACCTTTAAAATGATATCTTTTGAGGCAGTCCAGCCACTCAGCTTACCGGTAAGTTTTACACCGATGAGTTTTGGCATTTTCAGTTCCCACGGCATACCGGCCATCACATCCACAGCATCGGCACCACCAACACCAATAGCAACCATGCCAAGGCCACCAGCATTTACAGTGTGTGAGTCCGTCCCGATCATCATCCCGCCGGGGAAAGCATAATTCTCAAGCACTACCTGGTGGATAATCCCTGCACCAGGCTTCCAGAAACCAATTCCATATTTATTAGAAACCGAGGCCAGAAAATCAAAAACTTCCTTGTTGGTGTCTTTTGCGGTTTGCAAATCTTCTTTTGCGCCAACTTTTGCCTGGATCAGGTGGTCGCAGTGCACTGTTGAA
The DNA here is from genome assembly GCA_964395075.1 of uncultured Lentimicrobiaceae bacterium. Classification (GTDB taxonomy): domain Bacteria; phylum Bacteroidota; class Bacteroidia; order Bacteroidales; family 4484-276; genus SABY01. The sequence continues at coordinate 2,108 of CAYNDN010000447.1, forward strand.
GGTACAGCTACTTTTTCTTTCCCGGCCTGCATAAATTGCAGCAAAGCCATCTGTGCTGTAGCATCCTGCATGGCAACACGGTCAGGAGCAAAATCCACATAATCAACAGCCCTGTTAAATGCTTTGGTGGGTTCGCCATCGTATAGGTGGGCATAAAGAATCTTTTCGGTGAGGGTTAATGGCCTTCCAAGAACTTTGCGCGCTTTTTCAACCCTTACGGGGAATTTTTCATATACATTTTTGATTAGATCGAGATCGAATAACATAGCTTAAATTTTAAATTTGAGGGCGCAAAAGTAGCAAGAATAGAGGGTTTTGCGCTGTTAAGAAATGTGAAAGCAGTTCATCGTATATTCGAATTTATCTTTGATTATTCACAAAATAGTAATGTTGCTTTGCCTGTCCTTTAGGGCACGGGTTAGAACAATTCATGAAAATATAGTACAAAATCCTGGAAAATTTTCAAGATAATAGGATAAAATTTTCCAGGATTTTGAAATGGTTAGTTATCAGTTATTTAAACCATACCCTAAAGGACACGGCTATTGATCCATGAAATTCTTGAATTATCAAAGTTAGTTAAGGCTTTGCACATTTTATTCAACCAGAATAACAATAGACTTACACTTGCGTTTTTTTGCGCTGATCAGGTAATTTTTGATTAACCATTGATAATTGTTTATACATTTGATTACAAATTAATTAATCATGAAACAAGCACCCATTAACTCGAAGGTGGGACATGCAAAGGGGTTCGGTACAGCTCCGGTCTTCTTTACTGCGATATCCACCATCCTTGGAGCGATTCTGTTTCTGCGATTTGGTTTTGCGGTCGGAACGCTTGGGTTTTTAGGAGTTTTGCTCCTCATTTTGTTGGGGCATTTGGTTACGATTCCAACCGCGCTTTCGATTTCTGAAATTGCTACAAACCAGAAGGTTGAAGGGGGAGGGGAGTATTTCATCATTTCCAGGTCTTTTGGTCTAAATATCGGGGCCACCATCGGGATAGCCCTGTTTTTGTCGCAAGCCATCAGTGTGGCATTTTATGTAATTGCTTTTGCCGAAGCCTTCGATCCGCTTTTTGTTTGGTATGCAGATAATTATGGGACGGTGCTGCCTCGGCAGGTAGTGAGCCTTCCTGCGATGGCGATATTAGCTACCCTGATGTTGACCCGTGGTGCAAATATTGGCGTGAAAGCACTGTATGTGGTGGTGGCTATTCTTTTTGTTTCTATCACATTCTTTTTTATCGGACAAGCGGATTTTTCGGCAGATATTGATGTAGCAAGTGTTTTGAATGATTTTCGCAATGGCGAAAATTTCTTTTTTGTTTTTGCTATTATTTTTCCGGCGTTTACCGGAATGACAGCCGGAGTCGGCCTGTCTGGAGATTTAAGAAAACCTGGTAAATCCATTCCACTGGGTACAACTGTTGCCACTTTCGCAGGCCTGATCATTTATGTTTTCATCATTTTAAAACTGTCAATTTCTGCGTCGCCTGAAGATTTGATAAACAATCAGCTAATCATGGGTGATATTGCATTTCAGGGTTGGTGGATTATTCCGCTGGGGCTGGCTGCTTCTACCATTTCTTCCGCTATTGGGTCGATCATGGTGGCTCCCAGAACTTTGCAGGCCCTTGGTGCTGATCAGTCGTTTCCGGCAAAGGGAATAAACCGTTTTTTGGCAAGAGGCTTAGCCGGAAGCAATGAACCACGCAATGCTTCAATCATCGTTATTGTAATCGCTTTCGTATTTGTTGCGCTGGGTGATGTGAATGCCGTTGCCCAGATCATCTCCATGTTTTTTATGGTAACCTACGGGTCGCTCAACCTCATTTCATTTCTCAATCATTTTGGAGCTGACCCGTCTTACCGGCCAACTTTCAAATCCAGGTGGTATTTGTCGTTGCTTGGTTTTGTAATGAGTTTGTGGCTGATGTTTAAAATGAATACGCCCTATGCCTTGCTTGCGGTGGTATTTATGACCTTGCTTTATTTGTATGTTAATTATTATCACAAGGACAGGCAGGGTATGGAAGCTCTGTTTAAGGGTGCGTTTTTCCAGCTCAACCGGAAACTCCAGGTATATCTTCAGAAATCTAAGAAGAGCCTTGCCGGGACATCATGGCGGCCATCGGCAATTTGTGTTTCTGAAGGCTCCTTTCAGCGGGATGAGGCCTTCGATTTGCTGTCGTGGATTTCACACGATTATGGGTTCGGGACTTACATTCACCTGATTGAAGGTTATTATTCCAAATCGATGCACGAAAAATCCAAAGCTGCATTGAATGACCTGATTAAAAAGTCGGATAAAGAAAACAGCAATGTTTACCTCGATACCATTATTTCACCAAGCTACACTTCTGCAATTGCCCAGATCATTCAGCTTCCTGGAATTTCGGGTATGGAAAATAATATGGTGATTTTTGAATTTGACAAGGAAAATCCGGTAAACCTCACAAGGATCACAGAAAATTTCAATCTGGTTAGAGCCGGCAATTATGATATCTGTATTTTGGGGAGCTCCC
>CAYNDN010000448.1:0-4626 GCA_964395075.1 uncultured Lentimicrobiaceae bacterium
AAGCATTTCTTAAGAATAACTTTTCGATAAAAATCGGGCGTCTCAATGACCTTGTAAAAATCATCAATATACAACCGCACCTCTTTCCTGGTTCGCGAATCCAGGTATTGAAAATTATCTATCACCCGGAAAACCTCCTCCTTTCTGGCAATGAAATTTGCGATTTCTTTTTGGTATGCACTTTCTGAGTAACATAGCCCGGCAAACACCCTGATCTTTACGGATTCAATTTCCGGGTCTCTCGTGTTTACCGCATAGTTAGCGTTTACCATTCCGGAATGATCAAAATCATAAGGAACAGCAAAAGGAAGCGGTTTAGTGAAATCGAAGGATTTCATCAGCTTAACGTTGTGCAGTTTTGGGATGGTCCAATCCACATTGCCAATCATATACTGAAACAGCGAAAACCGGATCATGGATGCTGTGTCGATGCTTTTCATGGCCAGTTTTTCGTTTTCCACTTCCACACAGTTGTTTCGATCGCACAATACATCGATGTGTTCAATTAAAAAGGCTTGGCGCAGGAGGGGTTTTGGCCTTTTTCGGGTGTCGATATAGTTCATTTCGATCAACTGCACCCGCAAACTGTGCTCGGTAAAAATATTCAGAAGCTTGTAAGCGAGATATTCCTTCAGCAGGTTTTCTTCATTTCTTTTAGATGTATTGCAATGCGTAACCAGTTTGTGGCTGTTCACCTGATCAAGGTAGGGGTCGTTAAAAGTTGCCTTTTTTAGTTTGAGTTTGATGGGCGGGAAATAACAGATTTTTTTGCGTGATTGCCCGCGGGCTTCAATATTTATATCCTGCGAAATGGTGGTTCCATCCTGTTTGAAATAGGTTAAAACTGCCGGGATTTTAACGTCATCAAATTTAGTTTTGGTAAATTCCCTGATATCAAACTCCAATGAAAATTTCAGCGGGACTTCCAAATCAAAAATGGATTGATCCAACTGAAGGCTGTCGGATACTTCCCGGATATTTTGGGCTTTGAGATCATGTGCAGCGCAGAGCTGAAGGAAACTCAATAGCATCAAGCAAATCCAGGCATTCAGCCATTTCCTGTTATCCTTAATGTGCTGTGTCATTTTGTAAAAGTATGATATTTTTATGGTTAGTTCACCTATGCTTATTGCATTTGTTATACTTTTTCAAGCCTCAACTCAGGAAGAATAATCCGTGTTTCGATATCTGTCTCCTCATTTTTCCAATAAACAATGTAATTTACAGATGCACTGATTAACTTATAGCCGGTTTTTTCAAGTTCTGATAATTTTTCTTTAAAGCTATTTGAAAACTTTAAAACATAGTTGCCATTTTGATCAACACATCCTTGATTGCTTACTCCCAACTTATCTCCGCTCTTTAACCGGGATATGATATTTTGCCTTGAACTGAAATAGTTCAGCCAAATATCTTTATGGGATAAATGCATCACAAGCAAATTGGAGTTTTCATAGATGTTGTTATCAAATGATTGTTCCAGGCTTTCAACAGAAATCCCATCCAGATATCTGCCATTGAGATGAATAGATAAGTTTTGCTTTGCTCTGGTCATGGCTACATAGAGTTGCCTCTTTTTCTTGTCTGAGTCAGGAATAAAACCATCCAGCATTAAAAATACGTTATCAAACTCTTTGCCTTTGGCTTTATGCATGGTAGAAACAAATACAGTTTCTATGTTTTCAATTAAAAAGTCTTCAAGATTTGATTCTCTTATAAACACCTCTAAATCTGATTTATATTTCTTTTTTGGATTTGCTCTTTGGAATTCTTTGATCAGATTAATACAAATTTCGATTTTTGAGCTGTGCTTGTATGTGTTCCAGAGTTCTCTTTTTGCAGAGTTCCAGGTTTCATTTGAAATAATATAATTATCTTCGGTGAAGTGAAGATACTCAAGAAAGCACCTTATCTCCAAAAGATTATACAGGCTGAATCCTTCGTTAGATTGAATCAATTGTGCAGGGAAATCGTTGGCTATAAGCAGTCCGGTAATTTGCAACGTTTCGGCATTTGTATTTGTTAAAACGCAAGTGGTTCCAATCAAATCAGTTGATAAAACATTTTGCACCAACGGTTGAATTAGATTTCTACTTGAATATTTAAACAGTTTTAGCGTGCCGTTTTCTTGCTGCCTGGCTACAATAGGAGTTTGCTTAAGCCTGTGCTTTATTTGTTTTACAAATTGGTTTGTAAACTCAACCAGATTGTTTTTGCTACGATAGTTTTCGATGAGTTCATATTTTTTCACCTTTTGCTCAAATATGAATTTTTCCAGGTACTTAGAGCTTGCTCCCCTGAACTCGTAAATATTCTGATCATCATCACCAACAGCAATTACGCGCATCTCCTCATTTTGAATCATTAAAGCTCTGATAAGTTCAAACTCATGAGAGTCCATATCCTGTGCCTCATCAATAACCAAAACGGCTTTTGTTATGCGGTTGGGTTCGATATCTTTGCTGTGGATTTTTTCAACTGCCTTTTTAATTATTGTCTCAGATTTTTCGATGGACCCAACCTTGCCAAGAAGATCAAAACAATAGGAGTGGAAAGTTTTGATTTCTACAAAAAGTGCGGCATTTCCTATCAGATCAATCAAGCGTGTTTTAAATTCATGGGCCGCTGCTCTTGAAAATGTTACCATCAAAAGTTGCTCATGCTTCACATCTTCCATCAGCAGCAATGATGCCAGCTTATGTACCAGCACTCTGGTTTTACCACTGCCCGGGCCCGCTGCTACAGCAATGTATTTTGAGGTGTTATCTTTTATAATGCTTAATTGAGCCGGTGATAACTCACCAAACAATTGCCTGAATTTTGAGGGAGAAATATTTCTTACGATCTCATTTTTTCTGCTGCCTTTAAAATATTTGTTCAGGAAAGTAGCATAATTGAGCTGAAAATAATCCTCTACAAATTGCAATGCCTCCTTATAATCTTCGATCAGTTTTTTAGCATATTCACCAACAATATGAATCTGTTGAATCTTGTTTTCGTAAAACTGGTCGAGTTTTTTATAATCGTCTTTTTTGTAGCTTTTCCTGTTGTCGTGTTCGAGCCGTTCAATGGTTAGTGCATTGTAAATTACCAGGAATCCGCCTTCAATTTTAATGGCATCAATTCTTGATAAATAAAACAAAGCATCTTCCACATCATCAATCGCGATATTAAGCTGAAACATTGTACTTTGGTCTTCATAGGCCTGTTTTAACTCATGAACCGAGAATTCTACCAATATTTGCTCCTTGTTTATATTTCCTTCATCCAGATTCTTATTGCTCCTCTTGAAAAGGTAACCCACAATGAAACGTGCCAAATCATGCCTTTTCTCCAATTTCTCCATCAAATCTTTTTGCGAATAGTTTGATAATACCGTGATATGATTTTTGGAGAAATCCTGCTGCTTTCGCTTTATCCAGTTTTTGATTACCCAAAAGTTTATGAGGGTCTTTATCTTTTGAGGTGAAATATTTGTAATGCCATTTTCTTCTGCAAGTTCGTTTAACTCTTTAATGTGAAAGGTTTTTTCCTGTTCCTCAAATTGTGTTGCCAGAAACTTTTCAATTTTGCCGAATGAGTTTATGATATTCAGGGATTGATTTTTCTTTTCGTCTCGCTTAATAAACGCTGTAAGGTCTTTGGTGTCAGCCAGTATTTTTTCTTCGCGCAGCAGATTTATCACATCGATAACTTCCTCTTTTACAATTCCCAAATGATCGGATATATAATCAATTCTCGATTCGGCGGCCTCATCAACTGACTGTTTTCGACTTTTGCTCGAAAACAGTTTTTTAATTATCCTTACTGCATTAACCTTTTGTTTTTCGGTAAACTTTTCTGAGGTATTAATTTTTTCAATGGCCTCCTGTGCGTTTTTAGAGAGAATACTGTTGGCGAAAATTCTGGGCATATTTTGGCCACGCTTTAAATAACCAGATTCTTCCAGAGCGGCAATGGCAGTTGTTACCCGTGTTTCAATTTCGTCAACATTATCATCCCAACCTGCTTTGCGAGCAATCTCCAAAGCAGAGTTTGAAACGCTGGCCCTGAAATTGGTAATGCTCTTGATGGCTCTCCAGATTTGCTGAATCTCTTTTATGTTAAGTTTGGTTTGGTTGAGCAATACGAAATGCTTGTTGAGGTCTTCTTCATCAAATAGTACATAACAATCCGCTGTAATTTCTGCATCCCGGCCAGCCCTGCCAGCTTCCTGCACATAGTTTTCCAGTGAATCCGACATTTCATAATGAATCACCATCCCGACATCTTTTTTATCAACGCCCATTCCAAAGGCTGATGTTGCTACCATTACATCAACATCACCCCGGATAAATGCATCCTGGTTCGCTGATTTCTCCTGTTTTTCCATCTTGCCGTGGTATGGTTTTGCGCGATAACCATCCTTCGAGAGCCGCTCAGCAATCTGGAAGGCCCTTCGGGTGCGGGAAGTATAAATAATTGTCGGGCAGTTTTTACCATCAATCAAATTCCGTATAGTGTTGTATTTTTCTTCATCATTATCCTTCGGGAGAACCTTGTAATTCAGGTTTTTTCGAGATGCGTTTGCTTCAAAGGTTTCCATCTCCAGATTAAGTTTTCCCCGGAAATAATTCCTAATATCCT
>CAYNDN010000449.1:0-4624 GCA_964395075.1 uncultured Lentimicrobiaceae bacterium
CTTTTTGAAAACAAACACTAATCAGCAAAGAAGAATTTACCCACAAAAATGGTAGCAGCAGAACCAATTAATCGATCTGAAAAACCGATTCAGAAATACCTTTGTTAATGTCCTTGTTTATAAAAGATATTTTGGTGTAATCTTTATCATTTTCAATCATTTTTATTTTTTGTACGGATAAATCTGATTTCAGGAAAAACAATTCCATCTGCTGTAAAACATCGCTCAGTTGGTCGCTTTTTGGAAACAATCTCACCAACCAGTATTCATCATTTTCAAGGATTTCGAAGTTGTATTTGTCGGATGCGATAAGTGTGCCGTTCACCGAATTTACAATGATATCATTCAAGTCCTGAAAAGCTTTGCTTGAATTCACATCAAATTCCGTCTTCCTGTCTTCGTCCATAATGTTTATCTTTCCATCATTAATCACCACAACATATTTAAAAGGCTTGGTGTATTCCCATCTTAGCATGGAAGGTTTTTTAAACCAAAATTTACCCTGCGACTCAATAATTACGGAGAGGTATTCCAGGTGTTTCTCCTGTATGAAATCGCTGGAGATGGTGTTGATAGTTTTGGAAGCCTCGGTGAGCTTCGATTCAACCAATTTGGGATCAGCAACGTTTGTGAAGTTGTTTTCCTGTGAGAAAACCTGTAAACCAAAAAGAATCAGGATTATGGTAATTAAGCATTTCATTTATTCCGATTTTGATAATTAACAAAACTGTTTGAGAAATGAATTATTCTCTACTTATCGTTTTTTATACCGGTTAACATTTCATCAAGATTTATGATTTCGTAATCGGATGATTCCGCAAAGCTGAGCAAACGACCAAGAATACGAAGAATATCCGGCGAGGTATCATGCAACAAAATTATGTCGCCTCCCCGAAGTTTCGAGATTACCCTTGATGCTATTTTATCGCTTTTATTTCCCGAGAGGTCGAAAGACCTTAAACTCCATCCTGTTATCGTGAAACCAAGCCCTTTTGTGGCTCTGGCAATTCTCGGATTGGTTACCCCAAAAGGAGGTCTGAAAAAAATGTTGGGTTGGCCCGTAATGTTTTCAATAATCTCCCGGGTTTTTAGAATTTCTCCCCTGATTTGTTTAACTGATTTCAGTGGAAAACGATTTGTGTGGCTGTATGAATGATTTCCTATAATATGGCCTTCCTTAAATATCCCTGCAGCAACTTCGGGGTGCTTTTCAAGTTTTTCGCCAATGCAAAAAAACGTTGCGCTTACATTTGCTTTTTTTAAAAGGTCCAGTAACAAAGGTGTGTTCACAGGATCGGGGCCATCATCAAAGGTTAATGTAAATTGCTTTTTTGTTTTGTCGCCCCTGCAAAAAGCTTTCAGAAAAAAGCCTGAGTTAACCTTTGCGCTGCCATAGGTAATGATTGCTGCATACAAAATCAGCAACAGTATCCAATAGAAAACATTAAAAGCGCACCATGCAAAAAGGAGGGCAAACAGAAAAAAAACAACGTTGATTAACTTGAATTTCAGCATGACGAAACAAGTATCAATGAATGGTACGGCCCGCTTCCTTCGTTGTGTATCAAAATGTTATTGGGATTACGAGAGGGATTATTTACAATATTTTCGTTGATTATTTTTATGGCAAGCCAAACTGCGAAGACCGACGATGTGTCGTATTCACCGCAAAAGTTTTTAAACCTTACTGTGGGTACATTTTTAAAAATTTCTGATAATACTTTTGTTGGTATGCCTGATGGATTTGTTCCGGTAAGCAGCACATCTATTTTTTCAGAAGTTAACCCATTTTTAAATAAAAATCCGGTGATAAAATCATTGAAAGGTTTGGTGGAGATTTCTTCGGAAAATATTGAAATACCACATAGTTTTGCCAGGTTTTGTTTTGAAGGTTGATTGGATAGAATAAAAAAAGCAGATCCTTCTCCGGGTAGGAAAGCGTTACCCGTTCCTTCGCCGGATTGAAAACACCCTGTTTGGGTTAAAAGTTGGAAACTGTCATCGGTAATTTCATCGCTGCCTCCAATTAATACGTGGGTGTTATTTCCCTGCATAAGCATCATTTGAGTGTGAAGCAGGGCACTTTCGAAAGAGATATTCTTTTGTGAAAATGTAATGTTTTGATTTTTACAACCCAGCAGCAGGGCGATTTGCCCCGAAGCCGTATTGTGTGTTGACTGCATGAAAGGCGTCGGGTTGAGCATGGATTCAACGCGATCTTTAATCTGCTTAAGAAAATCCACCGTATCGGCAACACAGCCCAGTGCTGTAGCCGTAATAATGGCATCCGGAATGCCGACGCCTGCATCACTCAAACAACGGTTGGCATTGGCCACCGACATTTTTATGAACCTGCTCATTCTTCTGAGTTTCCTCCTGTCGATTACCTCTTTATAATCTGGCTCAATACACCGTAAGTAATCTGATTTACTAGCCGGGGATTCAAGAGCAAACTTATCCTGACCGAATGAAAGGATTGGTGAAATGGCAGAGGCAGATGTAAAATAGAGCTCCATATTATTTCGAGAATATCAGGGTTGAATTATTACCGCCAAAGCCAAAAGAATTGGTCATTACATGATTCAGGTTGAGGGGGCTGGCATGTTGCTCAGGAATGAGGTCGGTTTCAGGAATGGGATTCGAGAAATTGATTTGTGGCAGGATGGTATTGTTAATGAGTGCCAAAACAGAAAATACCGCTTCAATGGCTGCCGCAGCACCCAATGCATGGCCTGTCATGGATTTCGTAGAACTGAACGGGGGAACCTGACTTCCAAAAACACGCTTAATAGCAATGCTTTCGGACAGGTCGTTGTTTTGGGTTCCTGTTCCATGAACATTGATATAGTCTATTTCACCGGGTTGGAGGCCTGCTGAAGCGATAGCCTGATCCATAGCCAGCCTGGCACCTTCGCCGTCGGGTGAGGATGCTGTAGGGTGATAGGCATCATTGGTGTTGGCATAGCCTGAAAGATGACAAAGTACCCTGGCATTTCGGTTACTAACAGATTGATCTGATTCCATAACAAGATATCCGGCACCTTCCCCAAGATTTAATCCATTGCGGTTTTCATCAAATGGCCTGCAGGGTTCATGATCAAGGATCATCAATGAATTGAATCCGTTTAAGGTGAATTTACACAGCGGATCAACCCCGCCTGCAATAACACACCGGGCAAGACCATTTTTAATGAGCATGGCACCATGTATAATGGCATTGGCTGCCGATGAGCAGGCCGTGCTAAGCGTGCTTCTGTATCCTTTTAGGCCAAACATTTCGCACATCTTGTCGGTAGCATCGCCACAAGGGTGAGTATAAATGTAATCAACCGAAGTGTAACCGGGGTTTCTGTAACACTGTTCAGTTTTGTCCATTCCACCAACAGTTGTTGCCGATATGAGCGCACATTGCTTCAATTGGATTTTTGGCAAAGAAGCACTCAAAATAGCTTCTCTTATGGCTATGGCCGAAAGAAGAGATGCCCGCGTATAAAGGTGCTTTTGCTTCCTTCCAATGCTGTTGAGGTTTATCAATTCGTTGTTGGAATGCTTTACTTCGCCAACAGGAAAAGAATCGTGATGAAGGGTTTCGAGATGTTGAATTGCGTTGATGCCGGATTGATTATTGATAAGGGCATGAAAACAGGAACCAGTCGTATCGCCAACCGGGGAAATAATTCCGGCTCCCGTAATATTAATCTTGCTCTGATCCGGTTTAATTATCATTATGCAAATCTTTACTGCTTCTGGTTTTCAGTAATGTATGCGGCCAGCGTATCGATGGATTGGAATATCTCCTTACCCTTTTTTGTGTCTTCTATCTTAATGCCGTATTCCTTTTGTAGCAATACAATGATCTCAAGTGCATCAATCGAATCCAGTCCCAATCCTTCTCCAAAAAGTGGGTCAGATGAACTGAAATCCTCTGGAGTAATATCTTCAAGGTTTAGTTGTTCGATCAACTGTGCTTTAAGTTTTTCTTTTAATTTTTCCATAGTAACTGATTGTCTATAATTTCCTTCAAAGTTTCAATTGTAAATTGTTTGTTTTCTTCAATCGGTTGTTCGTCCAAAGTAATATTCATTAAAAAAGCCCTGTAACGATCTGCTATATCCATTTCAATCCAGCCTGCAACAACTTGTTTTGTGTCGCCTTCATTAAAGAGTATTTGGATATATTCCGCCATGAGTTGTATGTCAAAACTTTCCTGGATAAATACCATGTTTTCACCACGAAGTTTATGATGGATACATATTTCACCGGCAACAATATTAGCAAGCGTATAAACAAAAACGGCAGGGCTTGGAATGTTTTGTATGGATTGGTTGTAATTAAAGTCGGTGTTTAAAGAAGATGAGCTGTTGGCAATAACAATGGCCTTTTCTTCAGGCAGCCAGGATGTGCTATTATCGTGGTTTAAAAGAATTTTAGCCGTAATAAATCCCAGTTTCGACAGGGGATCCATTTTGAAAAATTTGGGATAGGAGTACCCTCCCCACTTGTAAATTTTACGCATGAAATCTTTAAATCCCGCATCGGAATCGTTTTCCAATATTGTTTTTCCGTTTGCCTGAACAAACCTGCTATTAACACTTACGTATTTCCTTATCCTTAAATTATTCAT
>CAYNDN010000450.1:0-4623 GCA_964395075.1 uncultured Lentimicrobiaceae bacterium
TTTCATAAACATCAACTGTTGGAGCATCGGTTGAACCGTGGTGTACAAGTACATCGGTATTTTCCGTCATCGAAGCTGCTTCGCGGCCCATGCCATAAACAGCAATGTCGAAAGGCTGGTTGGGTTCATAACCTTCCACGCTAACAATACCATTAGCAACCAAGATGTAAGTTTCATCGGCTTCCAAAGTATAGTTTTGCGACCAGATTGGATTTTCAGGACTTTGGCTGTCTGGTCCCTGGATGGCGATGGTAAATTCTTCGCCGGCAGGTGCATCTACAAAAGGAGATGCGGTGCGGAAGGTAAAATCATCAAGCAAAAGTGCATCATTCAACCATACGTCCACTACCTCAGCGGCAGCATCGGCTGAATTGTGAATTACCTGGACACGGGCAGTTTCTGCTACCTGCGTAATCTGCTCAGCAGGAAGTTCAATCAAATCACCACCTGAAGAAAGTGCAGCATAAAGACCAAATGATGGACCGTTGTTATTGTTTTCAGGGTTGAGGAATCCTGAAGCAATCACTGTAAGTGCCGATCCTTCCAGGCCTAAGGTTCTGAGCGGAGCAGCATATTGAGCCACCACATCAGTACCTTCTTTATTCTGAATTTGAAGTGAATAATCGGCTACGGGAAGTGAAAGGTATCCGGCGAATTCGCCATAACCAAGATCATCAATAATGGTACCTGCACCTTGTGCAACTTCAACTACATCAACCTCAGGGGCATCTGTTGATCCATGGAAAACAAGTACATCAGTAGTGGATGTGCCGGCATTTTGACCAGCCTTTTCACGTGCACCCTGGAAAACTGAAAGATCAAAGGCCTGAAATGGCTCGTAACCTTCATTTGAAATTAAACCACTGGCAACTACTATATATTTCTCACCTGCTTTCAAATTAAAAATGGTTGTCCATTCTTTGGGCTCAAGATTATCCATAGCAGATGCTATGATCTCAACCTTGAGATTTCTATTGGCAGGAACCGCAACAAAAGGAGTTGCCTGACGGAAATTTAGGTCGTTGGCGTACAATTTTCCGTCCACATAAATATCTACTGATTCAGCTATCATGTCTGCTGAATTATGAATGATTTGAACGGCAGCAAAATTCTGGATTGCTGATGAAGTATTGTTGATCACTGGCAATGGAATCATCATACCACCGGTGGGAAGCACTGCGTACAGGCCAAATCCTGGTTCACCATCGGATGGAGTAAGAAATCCTGAAGCAATTACTGAGATAGCAGCACCTTCAAGTCCGAGAAGTTGAAGCGGGGCAGCGTATTGAGCAACAACCGCTGAACCATTTTCATCCCTTACCTGCAATGTATAATTGTTGGTAGGAAGAGACAGGTAACCGGCAAATTCACCATACTGAAGGTTATTGATAATTTCACCATCTACTACTTCTGATTCCCATACATCTACTGTAGGTGCATCAGTTGATCCATGAAAAACAAGTACATCAGTGGTTGGTGTTGTCGGATTTGCAATAGCTTCTTCGCGGGCTCCAACAAATGGATATACATCAAATGGCTCGAAGTCGTTGTAGCTGGCTTCTGAGAGCAATCCATTAGCGATCAGGATGTATGTTTCTCCATCTTCTAAGTTGTAGGTTTGAGACCACGTAATATTTTCGTTAATCTCAAAATCATTTGATTGAGGTACTACCTGAACATTTAAATCAACACCTGCCGGAACTTCAATGAACCGGGTTGCTTCACGAAACTTCAGGTTATCGATAAACAAATCACCGTTAACATAAATGTCAACGTTTTCACTAATTGCATCAGCTGAGTTATGAATGAGCTGAATTTTGGCAGTCTGTGCATTCGCGAATGCACCGCTGAGGAATACCACAGCGAGGAGAGTAAAAATGCTTCTAAAAGTTTTCATTGTGTTAAAAATTTTAAGTTACTATTCATTTGATTTACTTGAAAATTAAACTTGAATAAAAATTTAATGTTCATCATTAAGTCGTAAATGTTAAACAACAGTTGCCTCATTTTAACTTTCTTTTAGGATTATATGAAGAAAAGAAATATCAATTTATTGAAAACCAATAATATATACTTTGCGTATAAGTGTTAAACAAAGTGAAATCCCTCCTGTTTCATTAATGAATATTAACTTTTGAAAAATATGAAAGTGTTAAAAACCATTCAGAAATTGCCCGTTGGAATTGATGAGGCCTGGGATTTTTTTAGCAGTCCTGTAAACCTGAAAACAATTACACCACCTTACATGGGCTTTGATATCATATCAGATTATGATGGTGAGAAACAGGGTGAATGAAATTTTTGACTTTCGGTTTAAGAAGCTTGAAGAAATTTTTGGCATTTTTTCAAGCACCATGAAACGGGAAATTCGGGTATAAAAAAAGTCCGGTGGATTGCCGGACTTTCGCATTTGTTTTCAAGGGTTTATTAATCGTCTAAAGCCTTTATCAGCTTTTTTCTGCTAAAAAATATCCTGCTCTTAACCGTGCCAATTGACAGGTTGAGATGTTCGGCAATCTCTTTATATTTAAATCCCTGATGATGCATCTGGAAAGGGATTCGGTGTTCATCCACAAGTCCGTTCACAACCCCGGTAACCTCCTTATGCGAAAGAGAAGATTCGGGATTTGCTTCATTCGAGGTCTTGTTAGAGTTTAAAAAATAGAGATCGGCAGTGTTGTCCACAATCATGCTTACCTTGCTGCTACGCCTGTAATTATTGATGAAAGTATTTTTCATGATGGTGTATGTCCAGGCCTTTAAATTGGTATTGGCCTCAAATTTATCCCTGTATGTGAGTGCTTTAAGGTAAGTTTCCTGAACGAGGTCTTTTGCCTCTTCCTCATTTTGGGTTAGTGTGGTTGCAAAATATTTTAGGTTTTCCTGAAGGCTGGTTAGTTGCTGATCAAATTCCATAGTTCCCATGTGGTATAAGTTTTATATGTGACTTTTTATGTTTAATCTATAAATTGCAAAACTAAACAATCAAAATCCAGCATTTCTAAAAATTTCCTTTAAAAAGCTTAACAGATTGAAAAATGAATTTTTCAAATCTGCTTTGTCAGTGAAAAACATGTTTGAAAGAAATTTGCAGGAAAGATTGTTTGTATGTTTTATCATCGCTATTTTAATTTTTCAGATACAAACATAGCGTGAGAAAACCACTTTTATTTATTTTCGTTCTAAATAAAACTTAAAATTTAATGGTTTTTAACGGTTAAAGAGAAAAATATCCTCTGTTTGATTGAACAATCTTAAAAATGCAAAAAAAGCCCCTTTACTTTTATAAAACGGCACGGCATGTTTTTTCCTGCCAAAATTGTATTTGCTGTGGAGTGTGTTATTGGATTGTCTTCCAGTTTCTCCAGCTATTTTGATAATACAAAAACTATCTGAGGTAAATCTTCTCAGTTTTAACTACCTCATGATTTAGTATTGAGACAAGATAAACACCGGTTTTCAAATTTACTGGAATTACAATTTTTCCGCTGCCTTTTATTTCATGTTGCAGCACATTTCTGCCTAAAATATCGGAAGCATAAATGCTCCCAACCGATTCATTGTTTGCGTTAAAGTCGTTTCCAACGGGTATCGAAATGATGATGTTACTTCCGTCAGCATAAATCAGGATATTGCTAATATTAACTGTTGGGGCATTTATGCCAACAGCATTCAGGTGTAACAAAAAGCGTTTTTCATCATCTGTATCAGACTCCCACACAAAATCATAATCACTGTTTATCAAATTATGGATGACACCAGTTTTGGTGTCTTCAAGTAAAATGGTTTCCAGGTCATTAAATTCAGCTAGCCCAATTGAATAAATGCCGGAAACCCCACAACTGAATCCAAGTTGAATCATATCATATTCGGGCCTTTGATCTATCGATAGTTTTTTTGATGCAGCAAAAGAATATAGTTGCGGAGCGTTCTCCTCCCATGTCATCATTTTCCAGGCATCATACTCACCATCAAAGTCATTTGTACTTTGGCTGTTGATTCGGATGTAAAGATTGTCAGACAGGCCGTTTGCCATAGTTGTCAGGCACATATAGTTGGCATGAGCAGGTTTTTCCTTGTAAAAAGTTTCACTAAGATGTGTTCGGTAAGCATCAGAAATGTTGAATGTTGCTGATTGGGTTGCGCTAACAAAAAATCCCTGCATGGTCGCAATGTACCTGCTACCCCCGCCCAATCCATTATTGTACGAAACCCATGTGCTTCCTTGATAATAATAAACCCCACCATTAATATTGGTTTGCCCGGCAATTACGAGGTCCCAATCGAGTCCGGAGGGGTAGGGGTTTCCAAGCAGATTCCATCCGTAGTCATGCTCTGCCGTTACGGGTATAGATATGTTTCCACTGTTCAGAAGTCCGGTGAATGTGTAAACCACTTTTGTTCCAGGATCCCAAAGTGCATAGCCTTGCGCAGGTTGTAATACTTGCGAGGGGTCGGTAATGTCATTCCAGGCACCCTCAGTTTCGTTAAAATATTGCAGGTAAGAACCCGAAAAAGCAGTTGCTGTTGCATTTTGCGCAGGTGAGGATATCAGGTGCCAGGTTTGGGAATTGGAAATATGGCGTTGTATTGTGGCAGGGACATCCGAGTCGGGACAGATCA
>CAYNDN010000451.1:0-4622 GCA_964395075.1 uncultured Lentimicrobiaceae bacterium
TTTAAAAACTGGCAAAGAATTGGCAATGCCTACACCTTTTGATGATTTTTCAGAAAAAGCAGGGCATTACTACAATGACTTACCTGCGCATATTCTTATTAACAGAAAGATTCTCAAAGAAACCATGGAAAAGCATGGTTTCTCAAGTTACAAAAATGAATGGTGGCATTACGATTTTAATGGCTGGGAAAATTATGAACTGCTCAATATCCCTTTTGATGAACTGGATTGATTTCCATCGGCTTTTCGTGGAATAAAAAATGTGGCAAGTACAGCTGTTCCCAGTGCAACAAAAAATGTGAGTAGCCGTGATGTAACCTTTTCATCCATCCCAGTCTGAATCCAGGCAATCGTAAAAACAATCCCAACCACTATGGTTACCAACGCAGCCCTGCCGTGAAATTTCCTCCAAAACAACGATAGCAAAATTACCACCGAAAACGTTCCACCAATCCCGGCCCACACATAACTTACAAGTGCAAAAATCAGATCAGTTGAAGAGTAATATGCCAGAACAAGTGCAATTACTGCTAACGCAGCCGTTATAGCCCTTGAACTCATCAAGCTGTTTATCTTACGCTTTTCGGTGCTAAATGCGGGCTTAATCAGGTTTTCGGAGAGTTCAGTAGCCGAAAGGATCAGCAACGAATCAGCAGTGGATATCATGGCAGCAATGGCCCCGGTAATGAGTATTGCCGCAATTGCCGGAGGAAAAATCTCAAGAATTACGGCAGGCATCACGTATTCCTGATCTTCCAACCCCGACGGACCAAATATGGCAATACCGATCCAACCAATCATCAGCGCCCCAATATAGGCAATTACCGTCCAGATTATCCCAATATTTCGGGCACGGACAGCCTGCTTTTTGCTTTTAATGGCCATAAACCGCATACTCAGTTGTGGTTGCCCTCCGAGGTAACCAAAAAACCATGAAAATCCACCAACTATTACCACCCCGGCCATAAATCCACTCAAGCTTCCTGTGAGGGAATTATATTCAGGTCCGGCCTTTTGCAATGCCAGCTCCATAGATTGAGCAAACAGGTCAGGATGGTTGGATAGATAAATCAACCCAACAATGGGGCCAACCACCAGTGTAATGATCATAACAATGGCCTGGATCACATCGGTGTAAACCACACTCCTGAACCCCCCATAAATGGTGTAAGGAACAATGATGGCCGCTGTGATCAACATCCCCAGTTCGGGATCAATATTAAACATGGTGTGCAGCGTTTTGCCACCACCCAAAAATTGTGCACCCACATAAAAGAAAAAGAAAAATACAATGGTTGAACTCCCGATCATCCTTATCCAGCGACCAACATCGTTATGTTTTTTGGCCAGGTATTCCGTGTAGGTATCCACATTATATTTTTCGGCCTCATCGCGAAGCCGCCAGGCCAGTAGTATCCAGGCAGTCAGGATTCCGGCCACACAACCTATCGCTGTCCAAATTTCAAGCAGGCCGGTGGCATAAGCTGCACCGGGCAGGCCCAGCAAAGCCCATGAGGATTCGCCTGTAGCGCGCTCTGATAAAGCAGCAACCCACCCCGGCAGGTTTCGGCCGGCGATGGCATAATCGGAACCGGTTTTCACTTTTCGCCCCTGGTAAACACCCCAAAGAATGAGCAGCGTCATGTAGGCAATCATCACAATGAGCAGTTGGGAAGTTTCGAAATCCATAATAATCTCTTTTTTGGTTATGTGTTTGGTGAGGCAAAAATAAAAATTTGAACCTATCAAAAAAGCGCATCCAGGCTAAATTTGCTACTTTTAAATTAGTCCACAAACCAAAACATGAAATATGATTATAAAAATTCCTGAGATTCCCAGGGGCGTGCTGGTTGGGTTTGCCTTTTATTTTGGCTATTCGGACACGAAGCATTGTATTGATGCTGTTAAAAGAAAAAACTATAAATCGGCTAAGGTTAACAGGCACTTGTTAACCCCGATGCTGGTAGCCGGATTTATTCATCCTGTTTATCACATGTTGTCATAATTTAACCTGAATGAAAAATAGCTCCAAAAAATTGATATTCCCTATCTTTGTGGGTTACATTTAAGATTTGGTTCATGAAAGTATTCCCTTCGACCATAAAGTTTGTTCTTGATAATGAAATCAAAACCATCGATTTCAACCAGTTAAAACTAAAACCAACCACCACGGTTTTAAATTATCTCAGGTCGCTCCCAGGCCACAAAGGCGTTAAAGAAGGCTGTGCCGAGGGCGATTGTGGTGCCTGCACAGTGGTGATTGCCTCACTTGATAACCGGGGAAATTTAGAGTACAAAAGCGTGGATTCATGTTTGGTTTTCCTGCCTATTATTCATGGAAAACAACTTATCACCATCGAAAACCTTGCGCAACAGAAGGATGGTTTTTCACAGCTTCACCCGGTGCAACAGGCCATGATAGAAAATGATGGCAGCCAATGCGGATATTGCACGCCGGGAATTGTTATGTCGATGTTTGCGCTGTATAAAAACCATGACAAGCCTTCAACCCAAACCATTACAGATGCATTGACGGGTAACCTTTGCCGGTGCACCGGATATAGCCCCATCGTTGACGCAGCCAAAAATGTATTCAGAAATAAAAAACCTGATCATTTTTCTGAAGGCGAAAAGGACATCACAGCATTGCTAAAGGAAATCAACGGGAAACAAAAACCCCTGGAAATTTTTGCCTGTCACCAACAATACCTGAAACCTTTCACAATTGGGCAGGCGTTGCAAATTAGAGAGGAAAACCCGGATGCAATGATCATTTCCGGCTCAACAGATGCTGCACTTCTGCAAACCAAAAAACGTCTGCTTCTGTCGAAAATCCTTGATCTATCAGGGGTGGACGAAATGAATTTTATTGTAGAAGACCACAGCCGTTTGGCAATTGGGGCTGTAACTTCCCTTGAAGAACTGTACAAATATGCCTCCGGAAAGCTCCCTTACCTGTCAGAAATTCTGGAAGTTTTCGGCTCCCTTCAAATCAGAAACATGGCCACAATAGGCGGAAACATTGGAACGGCCTCGCCAATCGGAGATTTGCTGCCGGTACTTTTCGCCCTGGAATGTGAAATCAGATTGATGGGAAATGATAAGCGAAGAAATATCCCGATAGAGCAGTTCATTACCGGCTACCGGCAAACTGCCATTGAGCCGGACGAAATCATTGTAATGATAACCTTTAAGAAACCCGGCAACAGGGATTTCATCAAAAGCTACAAAATTTCTAAAAGAAAAGACCTGGATATTTCATCTGTTTCGGCTTGTTTCAGAATAAAACAAGACGAAACCGGAATCATTGAAAAAGCAGTTTTTGCCTTTGGGGGAGTAGCTGCAACCACCGTTAGGGCAACAAAAACCGAGGCTTTTTTAATGGGCAAAACCTGGAAAGCAGATCATGTTGAGGCCGCAGCAAAATTGCTGGAAAGAGAATTTACCCCGATAACTGACGCCCGGTCAAGCGCAGAAGCAAGAAGCCTCATGGCAAGAAACCTACTGATCAAATTCTGGAATGACACAAATGGCATTAAAAACCCGATGAATCATGAAAGCAATGCATAAAGCAAAACACGGGCATCACAGTTCTTTTCAGCATGTAACCGGTGAATCGGTGTATATAAACGACATAGATTTGGGGAACAGACTATTACATGGCTTGGTGGTTTACAGCCCTCATGCCCATGCCCGGATTGAAAGCATCAGCATTGAAAAAGCAAGCGCCCTGGATGGTGTTGTGGTGATACTTTCTGCAAAAGACATACCGGGACAAAACCAAATGGGACCAATTGTTCACGATGAGCCATGTATTGCGGAAAACACAGTTGAATTTGCAGGCCAGGCAGTTGTGCTTATTGCAGCTGAAAGTGATCACATTGCTCGCGAAGCATCCAAACTCATTGAAATCAGGTATGAGCTGTTGCCCCCGATTTTAGAAATCGAGGAAGCAATCAACCACAACAAATACTTAACCCCCAAACGGAAAATTGAAACGGGGAATGTTGATGAGATTTTCAACGAATCGCTAAACACGTTTTCCGGAACATTGGAAACCGGAGCCCAGGAACACTGGTACCTGGAAACCCAATCCTGCATTTGTGTTCCACAGGAAGCCGGCGAATTTATGGTTCACAGCTCTACCCAGCACCCTTCGGAAACGCAGGCCATAGTTGGCGAAGTGCTTGGTATTTCTTCAAATAAAGTTACCGTGGAAACCAAGCGAATGGGAGGTGCTTTTGGCGGCAAGGAAACCCAGGCAAACCATGTGGCTGCCTGGTGTGCGCTGCTTGCAAATGCTACCGGAAGGCCTGTAAAAATACACCTTTTCAGGGATGACGATCAGATCATGACCGGAAAACGACACAGGTTTAAATCGGATTACAAAGTTGCTTATGATGACCTGGGGAAAATCCATGCCCTGGAAATTGATTTAAATTCAGATGGTGGCGCCAGGCTGGACCTTTCAGGAGCTATTCTGGAACGGGCCATGTTTCACGTGGATAATGCCTACTTCATCCCCAACCTGCGGGTTACCGGCCAGGTTTGGAAAACCAATTATCCGCCAAATACGGCTTTCCGTGGTTTTGGTGGCCCGCAGGGAATGGCTGTTACCGAGA
>CAYNDN010000452.1:0-4618 GCA_964395075.1 uncultured Lentimicrobiaceae bacterium
ACCATTGCAGCAAACGAAATCATCAAAAACGGCAAACCACTTTTTTTTTTACAACTTTTTATCAAGCCCATCGCCAAATTTATTCGGAACTATTTTTTGAAGCTAGGATTTTTGGATGGCTTTTATGGTTTTATCATCTGTCAGGGTGCGGCTCACGAAACCTTTTTGAAGTATGTGAAAGCCTGGCACATTAAGCGATCAAATAAAAAAAAATAGCCTGAGATTATTCTCTTCAGTACTTAGCCTGTCCTATTCACAAATATCAATGATTACTTGTTAACCTGCTTAATTCACAAAATGATAAAATACGTAATGGATCACGATTTTTGAGAATAAGGTAGGTTAAATCAAAGAAATTTAATAGCCCCATCATTTATGACGGGGCAAAAAATTTTCCAGCTGATAAACCTTCTGCCCGATATTTTCTTGAATTTTAGAGGTTAGATGTATCCTTTGAATTTGTAATAGCCGATGGCAAGCCATTCCCTGATCAGGTTAATCTCGATTTTAAGGTAGGCCCACATTTTATAGCGCAGGCTGATGTTGCGTGGTGAAGCAATTACTAACTGCTCATTTTCTTCAGGTGTTAGCAATAAATCATTTTCAATTGCTGTACCGAAAGCCGGCCAGCCGTCCACATTTTCAAAACCACATTTTTCAAAGGTCAGGATGCTGCGGTACATGTGATCGGGGGCAGTAATGATCAGGATATTGGATTTTTCAAAATTTTCAAGCATTTTTTTTGTTTCACAAGCCTGGGTGTAAGTGTTTGTTCCCTGATATTCGAACATAAACCTGCCGGGATTTATCCCATACATGGCAATAATTTCAGCCATCTCAAAGGCATCGCTGTTCAGGAAATCATTGGGGTGTGCCGGCATGGCTATCACAACTTTTGCTGTGGGAAATGCTTTGGCCGCCGCTGCCCCATAGTAGCATCGCAGCAAGCTTCCGGCTCCGGGAATCCCTTCGGCACCCATTACCACAATAAAATCCGGCGTGGCCACAATCTTCGAATTTGCAGTCCCCATATAATGCATGAGCATGTATGGGTGTCGCGTTAAACTCAGGATGATCATGATCAGGGCGACAACGCCAAACGTAGCAACGATTAGTTGAATACTTTTCCACAAGGTTTTTCCGATTTTTCGAAGCATGGCTTGTTTTTCTTATGGGTTGCAATGTATCAACCGGCAAAATTTTGGGGGTATCTCATCAGGTTGATTCTGCCAGGAAGGTACTACGATTTCAGAAAAGTATAAATCGCAGCAAAACAGCGCTTTGCGTCCCACTCATGCGGGATGGTGTTTTTGTGCCTTTGTGGCATTTTATTCGTTTTTGGACTTCTGAGAAAACCCCACTGCAAAAGTACTTTTTTATAAACAAAATAAAATCATTCTATCTTTACGCGCTTAAAACACATGATGAAAATACCTGCATGGATTAATCGGTACAATCTATATGTTTTTGGGCTCGCACTGATGCTCATCGCATTGCCCCTGTCGAAATTCCTAATGAGTTTGGCGCAGTTCTACCTGGTAGGCCTGTGGCTTCTCGACAAAAGATTGCTTGATAAATGGCGGGAATTTTTTAATAACCGGGCTGCTGTGGTGCTGGTATCCATTTACCTGATACACGTTATCGGGCTGTTGTGGACCACCGATTTTCATTATGCCGCCAAAGATCTGCGTGTCAAATTGCCCTTACTTGCCCTTCCGGTAATTGTTGCCACATCCCCGAAAATCAGCCGAAGGGTTTTTCATTACCTCATACTGATTTTTATTACAGCTAATGTGGCGGGGTCTTTTTTTAGCATGCGCGAACTCCTCACCAAAGAAATCTTTGAAATCAGGGAAATATCCCTGTTCATATCGCACATCCGGTTTAGCCTCAACATTTGTGTGGCCACTTTTGCGGGGCTCTACCTGGTATTTGGCTCACGTTTTTTCAAGAAGCCGGTAAAGGCCACCCTTTTGATTTTGGTAATTTGGCTGATGGTTTTTCTTGGGATCATGGAATCGGTTACCGGAATTTTGATTGTAATGCTTGTTTCCACCCTTTTTATTTTGCTCACCATATATTTTTCGGATAAATTGTGGCTTAAAAATGTACTGTTCGTTGTATTGATCACTGCACCGATATTGATCTTTTTATACCTGAGCAGGCTCTACGACGACTATAATCCCGATTCCCCGTTCATTTATGAGGGGATGGATATCACCACATCGCGCGGAAATTATTATGCCCACGATACTACATTTAAAGGTGCTGAAAACGGCAACTGGATCGGGCAATACATCCATTACGGCGAGCTGGCGGAAACCTGGAACGAGCGCAGCGATATGGACATTAACGGCCCGGACAAATCCGGCCAACACCTTCGCTTTACGCTTATCAGATATTTAACATCCAAAGGATTGCGAAAAGATGCCGATGGCGTGTATGCCCTTTCGGATGAAGATATCCTGCACATCGAAAATGGAATAGCAAACGTGAAAAACGTCACCGAATCGAGTATCCGAAAAAGAATCCGAACGATAGTCTGGGAAATCATGCTCTACCGCAAATCGGGATACCTCAGCGGGCATTCTGTAGCCCAGCGCATCGAGTTCTGGAATGCGGCGGTCAGGATAATAAGTAAAAATTTCTGGCTTGGCACCGGCACCGGCGATATCGATCGGGCTTTTAAAGATAAATACAACGAAATGAACTCTCAGCTCGAACAACAATTCAGGTGGCGGGCACACAATCAATACATCTCAATGCTTGCAACACTTGGCATTTTCGGATTTTTGTGGTTTCTGTTTGCCATGATATATCCAGCCCGCAGGTTAAGCATGTACAGCGATTACTATTACCTTGTTTTTTTTACGATACTGATGCTATCGATGTTAACCGAAGATACCCTTGAAACCCAGGCAGGAGCAACATTTTTTGCATTTTTCACTACCTTCTTTTTGTTTGCCAGAGAAGAAAATAACCCCATATTCACCAAAGATACTTCCGATGGTGAATGATCAAAAGGCAATATCAAAAAAATGGTTTGCAGTGGTGAATCCAAATGCAGGTAACCGCAAAATAAAGCGCGACTGGAAAAAAATCAGCTTACTGCTAAAACAATCCAAACTTGAATTTGAATATGCTTTTACCGAACATGCACTCCATGCCATTGATATCACGAAAAGTGCTATTGCCAAAGGATTCAGGAAGTTTATTGCCGTAGGCGGCGACGGCACTTTCAACGAATCCCGGGATTCCAGCCAGGTGGGAACCGACGGCAACGGCATGGGAGTCGCGGTCGCGGATTTAAACCGTGACGGGTTGCTCGATTTTTTTGTCAGCTCTTTTGATGACCGCATGGACGGCGTTTTGGTTTCCGCAAATCGCCTCTACCTCAACCAGGGAGACCGACGCTTTGAGGCAGCGGAACGCTGGTGGGGCGTGCAGGATTCGAGTTGGGGATGGGGGACCGCCTTTTTTGATCCGGACAACGACGGCAACCTCGATTTGGTGGTGACCAATGGCTATCCCTATGGACACAATCCCAATCTTCCGAAACCGGATTTCTACATCAGCGATGCGCGGAAAGATCGCTCCCGGTTGTTTATGCATGAGGGCCAAAGCATGGCGGAGCGGGGAGTCAAGCTCGGGATTAACGACACTGACCTCAGCCGCAGTCTTGTGGTATTCGATTACGACAACGACGGGGATGAGGATTTGGTCATCGGTACTTTGGGACAAGTAGGCTCTCCCTACCGCCCGTGGATTCTGTACCGCAACGATTTCCCGCAGGATTCCAACTGGGTGCGCATTCAATTCAGAGGCATTCAATCCAATCGCGATGGATATGGAGCGCGGGTTCGTCTCACGACCGGTGATGTCACGCAAACCGCTGTCTATCAACCGACCAACGCCTACATCGGTCAGCGGGAGCCCTACCTGCATTTCGGGATCGGGGACCATGAACGCATCGATGAATTGGAAATCCTCTGGCCCAGTGGGGCGATTCAGCGAGTGAGCGGATTGCAAGCCAACCGTTTGATCACCGCTTCTGAAATCGAACCCGAAAATCTCGTTGCCCCCACTTTCACGGAAGAACCCAGTGGCGGAAATTTCCGAAAGGGAGAAACAGTAGTCTTCGAAGCCACCGCCGAAGGCACTCCCAAACCCCATCTCTCGTGGTTTAAGAATGGAGAACCGATCGAAGGAGCTATCGGAAGTACCTTTCAGATTCGGAATTTCCATCCCCACGACGCGGGAACCTATTCGGTAGTCGCGACTAATGCCGCCGGACAAATCACAAGTAGAGAAGTCTCCATCGAAGTCGATGCAGAGCTGGACTTTGCAACCAAGTCAATTGCCAGATGGTGGATTGAGGCCTTACTCGACGGCATCCGTTATGACACCCCCGATCCGGTCATTCACGCCCGTAATCTTTATCATCTCTCCGCAGCCATTTGGGATGCGTTCTGGGCCTACGAACGCGATGGATGGCAGGATGCTGATCCGGTCTTTCATCAGGAGACCCCCTCCTTGCCCGAAATTGAAGCGGACCGGCTTGAAGCTCAGCGGGAAGTCATTTCCCATGCCGCTTACACTCTTATCCAAAGTCGATTCG
>CAYNDN010000453.1:0-1358 GCA_964395075.1 uncultured Lentimicrobiaceae bacterium
CTGTGGCTGCTGAAATCGCCGGGGGCGCTGCTTACCAACTGCCCTGTAAGATTCCAGGTTTTTCCGAGGTTGAGCCTGTAATCGCCGCTGATGGATCGCGTATATCCACCATTCCATGATTTATCCACAGCCGTAATGCCAACAGTGGAAGATTTAAGTATATCGCGCTTGACTCTGATTGCAGTATAAAATGACTGGGGCTCATCCAAAGCCGATATTTTTTCCGCCCCCACGTTGAGCATGTTCACATTGTATTTACCCGCTTTACCGGTAACTTTTGCACCATAAATGATATCGCCAATCCTTCGCGAATAAAAAGTTAGAATGCGGGTGGAGAACATTTCGTTACCATCCTGAAAAAACAATCTTTTTTCGGGATAGCTCAATTCATAGCGGGTGAGGTTAAGCTGCTCCTGGTCGCCTTCCACGGTGGCAAAATCGGGATTAATGGTAGCGTTGGCGGTTAAATTCGAATTGATCTGGTATGACAAATCCCCACCGGTTTCGCCTTTCCATTCACCATGAACATCTGTAAAATCGCTGTCCTCATAACGTAAAGTCCCGTATGGGAACAATGTGAGCTTCCCCGTTTCCTTTTCGAGGTTTATGCCCGACAAAATGCCGCTTTGGGAAACCCTGAAATCACCACTTACATCGCCCGACCAATAAGATGTTTCGGAATGATCGCGTATTACACGGCCAAAATTGATTCCCCATTCATGCAGCTTCTGCGTGTATTGAATACTTTTTAAGGGTATAGCCATCTCTGCATACCAGCCCCAATCGTTTATTTGCACTGCCGATTCCCATTCTGTATCCCAATTGGTATCGAGAATTCTGCCATCATCAATTATCCTGAAATCAAACTGCGTTCCCAGTGGATTAATCATGAACGCAAAGGCTGTACGCTTATCGTTGTAGGTATCAAGCCATATTCCTACAATATCATCATTTTTCGACAGCTTATCGCGCGATTGGATTTTAGCCCTTATCGAAGCCTGATTCTGGAAACATTTAAAGGCCACGTAAATGGTGCTTTCGCTATATAAAACATAAACCACGGTATTTTGCACAGACGGACTTCCCGGCGCAGGCTCCATCTGTATAAATCCTGTTGCAGAATCGCGAAGCATAAGAAAAACTGAGTCTATTTTACCATCGATCGAAATAGCAGTTTTTGTATTGATAGCCTGCAAAACTTTCTGTGCAGAAAGCTGGAAAGAAACCATGACGATGACGAGAGAAATTAAAATTCTGTGCATCTGTGGATTTTTTAGTGGGCTAAAGATAGATATAATACGTTGAGAAGCAACGCAATTTTTTTTGGATAGTGTTTTTTAATGGTTCTGCTGAGGCTT
>CAYNDN010000453.1:1368-2490 GCA_964395075.1 uncultured Lentimicrobiaceae bacterium
TTTTATCATCCTTGCTTATTATAAAAACATTAAAGTCTCACTTCATAAAACTTTTCCCGGCGTTCGTGAATTCAAAGCCTTCATTCAAGCATCTCCTTCATATTTACATGCCGGTGATATTATCTTTATTTATTATAAAAAAGTAATTCTTGATATAAAAACGGGTTTCGGAATTTTTTTGAATTTGACATCTAAGCGATTATGTCTATTTTTACTAAAAATATTAAAAGCCACAAGATGCTACGAACGATCATCATCGACGATGAACCCCACATTCGTGAAACATTGCGGCATATGCTCCGCAAATTTTGTCCGCAGGTGAAACTTGTAGGTGAAGCCGAAAGCGTGGCCACCGGCATGAGGGAGATCAGGGAAAAAGCACCTGAACTCGTATTGCTCGACATTAAAATGGACGATGGCACCGGCTTCGACCTGCTGGATCAAATTGAGAATATCGACTTCAAAATCATTTTCATCACCGCGTATGAGCAATACGCCATTCAGGCCTTTGGTTTCAGCGCCATCGACTACATCCTGAAACCTGTGAATCCCGAAAAACTTGCGGATGCTGTCAAGCGTGTTGAACAACTGGTGCAGAGCAGTTTTATTACTCAGTTAGATACCTTAAAACAAAACCTGAATACCCCCGAAAATAAAGATCGGAAAATCATACTCAGAACGTTGGATAATATTTACCTGCTGGATGTGCAGGACATTATTCATTGCGCTTCAGATGGCAGTTACACAGTTTTTGATACCCTCGAAGAAGGCAGGATCACGGTTTCCAAAAGCATCAAAATATACGATGACCTACTTTCTGATTCGGGATTCCTCAGGGTGCATCGCTCGCATTTGATCAACCTGAAACATGTGAGGAGGTTTTCGAAACAGGATGGGGGTTTGGTGGTGATGAAAAACGATATTGAAGTGCCTGCTTCAACAAAAGGAAGAGAAAGACTGATGGAGTTATTTGAAGAAATGGAAGGGAAGTGAGGAATGGAGTGATGTTGAGCAAAGCGAAATTCCGCTTTTGCGGGAGAGTGATGGAGCGACTAAGAGACTTTAGTGATGGAGAGACTAAGAGACTTTAGTGATGGAGAGACTAAGAGACTTTAGTGATGG
>CAYNDN010000453.1:2590-4603 GCA_964395075.1 uncultured Lentimicrobiaceae bacterium
AGAGACTAAGAGACTTTAGAGATGGAGAGACTAAGAGACTTTAGAGATGGAGAGACTAAGAGACTTTAGTGATGGAGAGACTAAGAGACTTTAGTGATGGAGAGACTAAGAGACTTTAGAGATGGAGAGACTAAGAGACTTTAGAGATGGAGAGATGATTGGTGAGAGAGAACGAAGCGACTTTAGCGAAAGATATGACCAAAGTAATGCGCCGACTTCGAAACGTCCGCAGGACTTTCTAACGTCGAAGGAAAAAAGAGTGATGACCAAGTTTTCACTGAAAAGTAATGATTTTTAATCATAAAAATTTCTATCTGATGAAACACGCATATTATTCCTTACTGATTAATTTTCTTGTGCTAATTTGCCCCCCACTTGCAAACGCACAGCTTTACATGAAGTTCCTGGGCCATCGCTCTGACACAATTTATCCGAAACTTATCGATGCCGGCGAAAAGGAGAAAATGCACGTGTTCAACGAACTGGCTTTCTACTATTCTATTTTTCAGTCTGACTCCGCCATCAGCTATGCTGAAAGATCATTGCAGTTAGCTGAAAAATTTGATAACCTTTTTGAAAAAGCTTCGGCATACCGAAACCTGGGAAATGCTTACGCGCTTAAAGGAGATTATAGTCAGGCCTTTGTTTACCTCCAAAAGGCATTAGGAATTTTTGAAGACCTGGACCTTCCCCGAAAAATATTTGAGCTTTATTTCGATCTCGCGAAGATTAACTACGATATTGAAAATTATGAACAAAGTATAGTGTATGGAAAAAAGACAGAGCAAATTATGAAGCAGGAAGAAGCAATGGGAAAAATTATGGTAAGCCCTTATGAAAAAGCACTGTATTTGGGCTTATTTGCAACTGTGTGGCGCGAAAGTGAAAAATATGACGAGGCCATCAAATACTATAAAGATTATATTCAACTGACCAAATCGCTTGGGGTTCCGGGACTTATTCAGTCTGCCTTTGTGGAATCTCTCAGCGAAACCTACCAATATACAGGCGAGCTAGACTCGGCACTAAAATATACATACCTGGCCCGGACATTCTTTGATGAAAATAAAGATAAACCGCCACAGGAGCATACCGGGTACGAAAATGTAATTGGAATAATATGGAATAACAAAGGAAATCCTGATACAGCCATATATTTTCTGCGCCAGGGCCTGGCCAACGACAAAAGGAAAGGCTCTTTATTTTATACTTCCTATGATGCCCAACATCTCGGAGATGCTTTTATGTCGAAAAAGTTGTACGACTCGGCCATGCGTTATTATAGGGTAGGATTAGATTACACAAACCGGCTTTATCATCAATTGATGCAGGAACAGTCGGATGCGAGTCAGCAGATTGTGTACTCGGGATACCAGGCGTTTTGGGAGATTAACCAGGCAGAGTCCATGCAAATATATTACGGGCAAATGGTTTCTGTTTACAAACGAATATACAAACTTTTAAAAGCTACCGGTGAGGTGATTCCCGCTTTAGAAAACCATGAGCTAATGGCTGCCTACAAAGATTCTTTTAATGTAACCACGGCAAACATTGATGAAAAAAAACTGCAGGCCCGTTTCCAAACGGCAAAGTATCAACAGCAACTTGAACTGCTCGAAAAAGACAATATCCTCAAACAATCACAAATCAAAAACAACAGGCTTTTACTTTTTGGAATCGCCATCTTGTTAATCTTTACCCTGGTAGTTGTGTTGCTCTATTTCAGGCAACATCGGCTAAGGTCTGCCCAGGAAAAGCTGCAACTCGAGCAGCGGCTGCTGCGTTCACAGATGAACCCGCACTTTATTTTCAATTCGCTGGCCAGCATCCAAAATTTCATCGTAAAGCAGGACGACACCAAAGCCAGCATTTACCTGTCGCGTTTTTCCGAACTGGTGCGCAGCATTCTCCACAACTCCATGCGCGAACAAATTACTCTCGAAGAAGAACTTAACACGGTCGAAAACTACCTTGAGTTGCAAAGGATTCGGTTTCCCGAAAAGTTCGATTATA
>CAYNDN010000454.1:0-2639 GCA_964395075.1 uncultured Lentimicrobiaceae bacterium
CCAATAACGAATAACCAATAACGAATAACCAATAACGAATAACCAATAACGAATACTATCTTTGCCCAATCATTTCAGATTTTACTGATTTATTATGAAGCTGTCGGTTGTAATTGTCAACTACAATGTGAAGCACTTTTTGGAGCAATGCCTGCACTCGGTGGCCATGGCCGCTGATGGAATAGATTGTGAGGTTTTTGTGGTCGATAACAACTCGGTGGATGGATCGGTAAATATGGTACGTGAAAAATTCCCAACCGTCAGGGTAATTGAAAACCATGAAAACCTCGGTTTTTCAAAAGCCAATAATCAGGCCATCAAACAGTCTAAGGGAGAATATGTATTATTGCTCAATCCTGACACTATTGTTGAGGACGACACGTTTGGAAAGATTGTCCAATTCATGGATAAACATCCTGATGCAGGCGGCCTGGGTGTGAAAATGGTGGACGGCAATGGGAAATTCTTACCCGAATCAAAAAGGGCACTCCCAAAACCTGATGTGGCATTTTATAAAATTTTCGGACTATCAAAGTTGTTCCCGGGGTCAAAAAGATTCGGGCAGTATCACCTGAGCTATTTAGATGAAAATGAAACCCATGAAGTTGAAATCCTGGCAGGAGCATTTATGCTTTTGCGAAAATCGGTACTGGATAAAATCGGATTACTCGATGAAACCTACTTCATGTATGGTGAAGATATTGATTTATCATATCGCATCATAAAAGCCGGGTACAAAAATTACTATTTCCCTGAAACGCGTATTATTCATTACAAAGGCGAAAGCACCAAAAAAAGCAGTGTGAATTATGTTTTGGTTTTTTACAATGCCATGGTGATTTTTGCCCGGACGCATTTCACACAAAAAAACGCCCGTTTATTTTCCATCCTGATAAATATGGCTATTTATTTCAGGGCTTTTTTGGCGATAATTAAGCGGGTTGCTGACAAAATCCTGCTACCGCTATTTGATGGGGTCATCCTTTATGGTGGTATTTATTTCATCCAAAAATACTGGGGCAATTCAGTGATCTTTCCTGATGGTGGACAATATCCTCCTGAATTCCTTTCGATCGCAGTTCCTGCCTACGTAGTTTCCTGGCTTGTTTCTGTCTATCTATCAGGTGGCTACGACAGGCCGATTAATTTATTCAGGATTTTCAGGGGATTGTTTGCCGGTACCCTGGTGATACTTGTCATTTACAGTTTACTGGACGAGACCATGCGGTTTTCAAGAGCTATACTTTTGCTCGGTGCATTGTGGGGATATATCTCGATGACCGGATTGAGACTGGTATTAAATTTTTTCGGTGTGAAAAGTTTTAAAATCGGCGATAGCAAAAACAAAAGATACCTCGTAGTGGGCGATAAAGAAGAAGCTGAACGTGTGGCCGGTTTGCTAACTACCATCGAATCGCAACCCTCATTTATCGGGCTTGTAAGTGTTTCCTCCACAAACGACCCTGCCTTTACCGGTTCGGTGGACCAACTTGATGAGGTTGTTAAAATTTATAAGATCAGTGAGGTTATCTTTTGTGCTCTAAGCATTTCTTCACGCCGGATTATCGATAAAATGTCGGAACTGAAAACACCTGGCATTGAGTTTAAGATTGCCCCGCCCGAAAGTTTATCGCTTATCGGAAGCAATTCCATAAACACAGGCGGAGACCTTTATACCATGGAAATCAATTCGATAAGCAAATATACCAACCGCCGCAACAAAAGGTTTCTCGATTTTTCGGTGTGTTTGCTCATGTTTCCGGTTTTGCCTTTATTAATGTTTATGGTTAAAAAGCCGTTTGGCTTTGTAAGTAATTATTTTAAAGTATTGTTTGCACGAAAAACATGGGTTGGATATTGCAACACTTCATGCAGTAAAGGCGAAAAGTTACCAGCATTAAAACCAGGGATTTTAAATCCTTCTAATGCGCTGAACCTGGACACACTTTCGCATGAAACCCTCGGGAGGCTCAACATCTTATATGCCCGGGATTATAAAATAAAAAATGATCTCGAAATCATCTTTAAAGGATATCGTGAACTTGGTAAAACCTGATTTTAATATTAGTTAACATTACAAGGCATTGTGAATGGTTAATTTTGCAGCGCCTTGAAACCGTTGAACATTTGGTGCAAGGCATTGTTTTTTTGGCGTCTAAAGTAGAATTTGAAAAACAGATAAATGGCGAAATTTGAAATTATAATGCCCAAGATGGGCGAAAGTATCATAGAAGCCACCATTACAAAATGGTTAGTTAATGTTGGTGATAGTGTGGAAGAGGATGACTCTCTGGCCGAAATTGCCACCGATAAGGTTGATTCAGAGATTCCATCGCCGGTTGAGGGGAAGGTGACTGAACAATTTTATAACGAAGGTGATGTTGTGGCAGTAGGTAAGCCCATTGCTGTTATCGAGATTGAAGGTGAAGACGATGAGCAAGAGGATGCATCTGATCATAGCGCTGAAACTGAAAAAGCCGCATCAGAAATCGAATCCCAAATTGAAGAAACAGCCAAAGCCCCTGAGATGGTTGAAGGCGACTATTCATCTTCATCGCGATTTTATTCTCCATTGGTTAAAAGCATTGCCAAAAAAGAGAATATCTCATTAGTTGAACTGGAAAAAATTCCGGGAAGCG
>CAYNDN010000454.1:2649-4602 GCA_964395075.1 uncultured Lentimicrobiaceae bacterium
CTTCAGGATAAGGCTGATGGAAAAGTTTCAGCTCCTGCCCAAAAGACTGCCTCTGATGCGCCTGCTCAATCTGCAGCTGCTCCTCAAGCCACCTACCAGCCACCTAAGGTTGAAGCTCCGGCAGTTGTTGCCGGTGGAAGCGATGAAATTGTTGAGATGGACAGAATGCGTAAACTCATCGCCGACCACATGGTGATGTCGAAGCAGGTTTCGCCGCATGTAACTTCGTTCATAGAAGTGGATGTTACCAATATTGTGAACTGGCGAAACAAGGTGAAAAATGAATTCCAGAAAAAGGAAGGACAGAAAATTACGTTCACCCCGATTTTTATAGAAGCAGCAGCAAAAGTTTTGCGCTACTACCCCA
Organism: uncultured Lentimicrobiaceae bacterium; assembly: GCA_964395075.1. Taxonomy (GTDB): domain Bacteria; phylum Bacteroidota; class Bacteroidia; order Bacteroidales; family 4484-276; genus SABY01. Next base: position 3,017 of record CAYNDN010000454.1, read on the forward strand.
ATGTGAATGCCTCCGTTGATGGTTCAAAAATCATCCGCCGTAAAAACATTAACATGGGTATGGCCACAGCCTTACCTAACGGAAATCTCATCGTTCCGGTAATCAAAAATGCCGATGAACTTAACCTCGTGGGCATGGCAAAACGTGTAAATGATCTCGCCGGCCGTGCCCGGGTTAATAAATTGGATCCGGATGAAATTCAGGGCGGCACGTTTACCGTGACAAACTTCGGCTCATTCGACAGTTTGACAGGAACACCGATTATCAATCAGCCGCAAGTTGCAATTCTTGGCCTTGGTGCCATTAAGAAGCGCCCGGTTGTGCTTGAAACCCCGCAGGGCGACGTGATTGCCATCAGGAATATTATGATGCTTTCCCTGGCTTACGATCATCGTATTGTTGACGGTGCATTAGGAGGGATGTACCTCAGGCAGTTAAGAGATACACTGGAAGCTTTCGACGAAAACACAAAGTTGTAATTTTTAATATTCACACATAAAATTTGGGCTATTTCGTAACCTTAAAAGTTTCGGGGTAGCCCTTATTATTTAATGAAGTGCTATGAAACTTAACCTTACAAAACCACTTGCTGTATTTGATCTTGAAACTACCGGAATTAAAGTAGCCACCGATCGCATTGTTGAAATCAGTGTCCTTAAGATTATGCCGGGGGGCGATGAGAAAAGCTACACCAAAAAAATTAATCCAACCATTCCAATACCGGCCAAAACCACGGAGATTCATGGTATTGCAGATGAAGATGTGAAGAATGCCCCTACATTTAAAGAGATTGCCCACGAGTTAAACCAGTTTCTTGGAAACAGCGACCTGGCCGGGTATAATTCCAATAAATTTGATATCCCGCTACTGGTTGAAGAATTCCTGCGCGCAGATGTGGAATTCGACCTGAAAGGAAGACGTTTTGTAGATGTCCAAAATATTTTTCATAAAATGGAGCCGCGTACCCTGAAAGCAGCCTATGCTTTTTATTGTGGTAAAGAACTTGTTAACAACCACTCAGCCGAAGCAGATACCGTGGCAACTTATGAGGTCTTAAAATCTCAGCTCGACAGGTACGAGGGTGTGAAATATAAATTGAAAAATGGCAAAGAGATTGAACCGGTGGTAAATAACATTGAAAAGTTAAGTGAATTTTCGGTTCAATTCAGAAATGCTGACCTCATAGGCCACATCGTTTTTGATGACAAGAACAGGGAAGTGTTTAACTTTGGGAAATATAAGGGCAAGACCGTTGAGGAAGTTTTTGCCAACGATCCATCCTATTACGATTGGATGATGAAAGGTGTTTTTCCGCTGTCCACTAAAAAAGTGATCACATCCATAAAACTTCGTGCCTTTAACCAAAAATAATTAAACTCATAGTAACTTTATTACGTTTAATCCGTAATATTTAATAGTGTTTTTAACCTACATTATTCACAAAAATCGCGTTTCATTGCCACGTCCTTCAGGTGGGATTAAGAAACTGAATCATAATGACTTAAAAACCCTGAAAAATTTTAAATTTATAAAACTAAATTTTTCAGGGTTTTTTATTGTGGCTTTTAAACATCATAAAATCCACG
>CAYNDN010000455.1:0-4597 GCA_964395075.1 uncultured Lentimicrobiaceae bacterium
CGCAGTCATCGCAATAAAAGACGGGTATCCGGTGGCCCCACCATAACTGACGGGAAATACACCAGTCGCGGATATTCTCCAGCCAGTGGAAATAGGTCTTTTCCCATCTCTCAGGATAGAACTTGATCTTAGACTCCTTGACCGCAAAAACAGCCGGCTTGACCAGCTCATCCATCTTCATATACCACTGCTCAGAGAGATAAGGCTCTATAGGAACATGTCCGCGCTCCGAATAGCCCACCGAATGGGTATACTTCTCGGACTTGACCAAAAACTTGAGCTCTTTCATTTTCTCAACGACAGCTTTACGCGCTTCAAAACGGTCCAAGCCCATATATTCATCCGGCACCCGGTCATTGAGAGAAGCGTCATCATTAAATATATTGATAATCTCCAAGCTGTGCCGAAGCCCTAACTCATAGTCATTGGGATCATGGGCCGGCGTAATCTTCACCACACCGGAACCGAATTCCGGGTCTACATACTCGTCAGCCACCACCGGGATTTCCCGGTTGACGATAGGCAGAATCACCGTCTTGCCGACGATATCTTTATAGCGTTGGTCCTCAGGATGAACCGCGACCGCCGTATCGCCCAGCATGGTCTCGGGGCGTGTCGTCGCCAGCTCCACGAATTGATCCGAGTCTTTGACCGGATAGCGAAAATACCAGAGATGCCCTTCCTCTTCCTGATGATAGACTTCCTCATCGGAAATAGCCGATTTGGAAACCGGGCACCAGTTGACCAAACGAAAACCCTTATAGATATAGCCCTTTTTGAATAGCTCCACAAAAGCATGAATCACCGCTTGATAATAGCCGTCATCCATCGTAAACCGCTCCCGCTCCCAATCGCAGGACGCGCCCAGCTTTTTGAGCTGGCTAATAATGATACCGCCGTATTTATCTTTCCATTCCTGCGCATATTGCAGAAATTCCTCACGGCCAATCTCATGCTTGTCAATCCCCTTATCCATCAGCATCTTAGTCACTTTCGCCTCGGTAGCAATCGAAGCGTGGTCCGTTCCCGGTATCCAGCAAGCTTCATAGCCGTCCATTCGGTGATAGCGTATGAGAATGTCCTGAATCGTATTATTGAGGATATGCCCCATGTGAAGGACGCCGGTAACGTTTGGCGGGGGGATTACGATACAATAAGGCTCACGGTCATCTGGCTCGGATTTAAAATAGCCATTGTCCATCCAGTGCTTATACCATTTATCTTCGGTTAAGGAAGGATCATATTTTGATGGAATCTCCATAACAATACTTTTAGTCAAAATGTGAAAAAATGGGTGCAAATGTAAAAAATATGCGTTGCAAAATATTGCGGAAGGGAATTGTTAAGATGAAATTAAAACAAAAAACGGCTGACTTTTGATAGCCAACCGTTTTCATATTTTATTGAGAGAATTTTAGTTCAATAGTTCAGCCATCTTTGAGCCAATGTCAGCAGGAGAGTCCACCACATGGATTCCACAATCACGCATAATGGCTTTTTTTGCATCGGCAGTATCATCCTTTCCACCGATGATAGCACCGGCATGACCCATGGTACGGCCTTTTGGTGCGGTAGCTCCGGCAATAAATCCAACAACCGGTTTGGTTCCGTTTTCCTTTATGTAGTTGGCAGCTTCGGCTTCCATGGTACCTCCGATCTCACCGATCATAACGATACCTTCGGTTTTATGATCGTTCATTAAAAGCTCAACTGCATCTTTAGTGGTGGTTCCGATAATCGGATCACCACCGATTCCTATGGCTGTGGTTTGTCCAAGTCCGGCTTTGGTAAGCTGGTCAACAGCTTCGTAGGTGAGGGTGCCTGAGCGGGAAACAATCCCAACGCGGCCAGGTTTGTGAATGAACCCCGGCATAATGCCAACTTTGGCTTCACCCGGTGTAATCACGCCGGGACAGTTTGGCCCTACCAGCCTTGCATCCTTATCTTTCAGAAATTCTTTAACCATGATCATGTCTTTGGTAGGAATGCCTTCGGTGATACATACTATCACTTTAATTCCGGCATCGGCAGCTTCCATAATGGCATCACCGGCAAAGGCGGGTGGTACAAAGATAACAGAAACATCTGCACCGGTATCTTTAACGGCGTCTTTTACAGTGTTGAAAACAGGTTTTCCCAGATGCGACTGCCGGCCTTTACCGGGGGTAACACCACCTACAACGTTGGTCCCGTATTCAATCATCTGGCCTGCATGAAACGTACCTTCCGACCCTGTGAAACCCTGAACAATAATTTTTGAATTCTTATCTACCAAAACGCTCATGATACTTGTTTTTTGTTTGATTTTTTGAATTTTGCGCAAAAGTACGCCTTTTGATTTTTGTGAGGATGAATTAAGGTTTTTTAAGGAGTCAGGGTTCATTGGGTTCAGGCCAAATCTACCGATGTCATCCCCAACTTGGACAAGCCAAAACCAAAAAAGGAGTTACATTTAAAGCATCTAGCATGTTTTGGCTTACCCAAGTTGTCAGGCAAAATTTCTAAATTTTTCATCAAATACAAGTCACTACAATTTTTAATTTTTCTCATTGATTTAAAATAATTTAGAAATTTTGCAGAAGTATCTTTCAACTCATTTTCTGCCATTTTTTGGCAGAAAATGAGTTGAAAGATACTAACATCGGTTATTTTAAAGATTTCAAGCTTTGGAAATCTCAACGTTTCAGGTTTTTCTTAACTTTGTTACAGCTGTCACCAATATAGTAAGCGTTATGAATACTCAAGATACCATTTGTGCCCTTGCCACGCCGGCAGGCTCAGGAGCCATTTCCGTGATCAGGCTTTCAGGATATGAAACCTTTTCGATCCTAAAACCAAATTTTGCAGCTGCCAATTCAAAATTCAATTTTGATCATGCAGAATCACATACCATCCACTTTGGGAATATTATAGATGGAGGAGATATCATTGATGAAGTATTGGTTTCCATTTTTCGGGCTCCAAAGTCTTACACAGGAGATGATGCTGTGGAGATTTCGTGTCATGGTTCTCCATTTATCCAGCAAAAGATCATTGAGTTGCTAATCAGGAAGGGGGCAAGAATGGCCGATGCCGGGGAGTTTACCATGCGGGCATTCCTCAACGGAAAGTTTGATCTTTCCCAGGCCGAAGCGGTGGCCGATCTCATTGCCTCCAATTCAAAGTACTCTCATGATTTGGCTCTCGATCAGATGCGTGGCGGGTTTTCATCCAAAATTAAAGAATTGAGAAAACAGATCGTTGATTTTGCTTCTCTCATCGAACTGGAGCTCGATTTTTCAGAAGAAGATGTGGAGTTTGCCGACCGTTCGAAATTTCTCGAAATTTTAACGCAACTCAAAACAGAAATCGATATACTGTTGAAATCATTTTCCATTGGAAATGTACTTAAGTATGGCATCCCGGTGGCCATTATCGGCAGGCCGAATGTTGGGAAATCCACTTTGCTGAACACCATTCTTCAGGAAGAAAAAGCCATCGTATCTGATATTCCGGGCACCACCCGCGACAGCATCGAAGATACAATCATTATTGATGGGGTAGCTTTCAGGTTTATTGATACAGCAGGGTTACGGGCTTCCGAAGATGAAATCGAAAACATCGGCATTGAGCGTACCATGGAGAAAATAAAACAGGCCAAAATCATCCTTTTTGTTTTTGATGTGGTCAGGTGCGACATTACAAGGGTTCAGGAAATTCTGGATGAACACAAACAATTTGTTGAGGACCCCGAGAAACGCATTATCCTTGTGGGAAACAAAATTGACCAATTGGTTGAAGTTCCCAAAGGTTTTAAAGACCTTGTGGAACAGGAAACAATTTTTGTTTCGGCCAAGCGTAAAGAAAATATCAACCTGATCTCCGACAGCCTTTTGAAATCAGTAAATACTGACCATTTTTCAGACAATACCATTGTTTCCAATGCACGGCATTATGAAGCCTTGTCAAAATCTTTATCAGCTATTGTAGATGTGGAACAGGGTTTTGAGAAGGGAATTCCGTCCGATTTGATTGCCACCGACATCCGCCAGGCCTTGCACCATCTCGGCAGCATAACAGGTGAAGTTACTACGGACGAAATACTGGGGAACATATTTAGCAAGTTTTGTATCGGGAAATAAAAAATCTTTAACTTTGGAGTTTCAACATCCAAAATGGCTTTAAAAATGGAGGTAATACATCGATTTTTTAATGATCCGAAAACCAGCTTTTTCTTATTTGGCCCAAGGGGTACCGGCAAATCAACCTGGTTGAAAGCAACATTTTCTGTAGATGTTTTATACATCGACCTTTTGCGACCCGAGATTTTCAGGGTTTATTCTGCAAGGCCGGAGAGATTGGAAGAATTAATTTCCGGTAATCAGGATAAATCCACAATTATCATTGATGAAATTCAAAAATTGCCGGAATTATTGGATGTGGTTCATCATGTTCTGGAAAGCAACCGGGATCATCGCTTTATTTTAACTGGCTCAAGTTCACGAAAACTCAAAAGAACCGGTGTTGACCTTTTAGCCGGAAGGGCCATTCAAAAGTCATTTCATCCGTTTATGGCTTCGGAATTGAAGGATTCTTTTAATTTTGAACAGGCGTTGAA
>CAYNDN010000456.1:0-3853 GCA_964395075.1 uncultured Lentimicrobiaceae bacterium
CCCCCTTAAGGAAGATGAAATTGATGAGGCTGAAATCCACAGCAGAAAAATGAGTCCGAGGAAAGTAGTGCTTTCGAATATTTGGGCTGGCAAAACCGAAAGGTTGATGCTGGATGCTGCCCAAATACACGGGCATTTTTGTCCGGGACTGGCCATGGGTGTGATGATGGCTTCCAAAGCCATGCAAATCATCAGAGGCAATTCTGACGGGCTGGAAGATTTACTTGCCTTGGTTGAAACCAACAATTGTGTTTCTGATGGAATCCAGTTTGTAACCGGCTGTACTTTTGGCAACAATGCGCTGATTTTTAAAGATTACGGAAAGGTGGCCTTTACACTCACAAAACGCGATGGAAAAGGCATTCGCATTTCCAGCTTACCGGATGCCAAAACCTACATGAAAAAAGCCCATCCCCTGTTTTCTGACAGCTATAAAAAAGTGGTAGGCGAACAAAACCACAGCGAGGAGGAAATCTCCAGATTTAAAAGGCTTGGTATCGAAAAAGCCTTTGCTACGCTTACCCTGGATTTCGACAGGCTTTTCAAAGTAGAGGAAGTTACTGTGGAAATTCCACCTTATGCGCCATCGCACGAAAGCATTATCTGCGAAAAATGTGGAGAGCCGATTATGGCCACACGAATTGTTGAGGAAAATGGAAGTAAATTATGCATTCCCTGCGCTGGCCGGAAGGGCCGCGTACTTAACGGCGGCGGGATTTCATGAAAAATGAGTTTAGCCTGATGGCTTCAGGATCATCAGAGAATGCGTTGCTGAAAAATAAGCCAATCAATTATTTCCGCTTTCCGCTTTTAGGATCATAGCCCCTTTGCTTGGCCATATCTTCAAGCCGTTTTTGGAAATTCGATTTCTTAACCGGCTTCTTTTTGTTGGCTAAGATTTTCTGCCTGATCTTATCTTCATCAATCGAACGGCGAATTACGAACATCTGACCAAAAGTGATCAGGTTGGCCAGCAGGTAGTAATAACTCAATCCTGACGCATAACTGTTAAAGAATCCGAGGAACATGATCGGCATGAGGTACATCATGGTTTTCATACCGGGCATCTGGGTGCTTGCCGATCCCATCATATCATTGTTGATCTTTGTATAAAAGATGGTTGAGACTGTCATCAGCAAGGTAAACAAACTCACGTGATCGCCGTAAAACGGAATATTGAACGGAAGGTCTAAGATGGAATCATAACTGGACAAATCGTGCGCCCACAGGAAAGCCTCCTGTCGCAGCTCAATGGAAGACGGGAAAAACCTGAACATGGCAATCAGAATAGGCATCTGCAAGAGCATGGGCAAACAACCGGCCATGGGGTTCACTCCGGCCTTTTTATACAACGCCATGGTAGCCTGCTGCTTTTTCATGGCATCTTCCTGCTTGGGGAATTTTTTGGCCAGTTCCTCCACTTCGGGTTTAAGCACCCGCATTCGCGCAGATGAAAGGTAGGTTTTATAAGCAATCGGGAATAAAACAATCTTAAGTAAAATGGTGAGGATAAGAATTACGATACCATAATTCCAGCCATATCCTCCCAGCCAGTCGAAAACAGGGATCACGGCATAGCGGTTTATCCATGCCAACAGGAAGAAACTCCAACCCAGCGGGATTTGCCTTTCCAGTTCAAGGCCGTATTTCTTGAGTGTTTTGTATTTGTTTGGGCCAAAGTAAAATTTGGTGGCAAATTGCTGTCCGGGAAGATTCTGAAAAGGCACCCCGATTTCAGCTTCCATATTCCGCAAATAATGCGGATCAGTTTCATCCTCACGGGTAAAAGCTTTGATATCTGCATTTTCAAATGCATCATCAGCAATAAACGCCGAAACAAAAAAACGCGATTTAAAAGAAAGCCACTTTACTTTGGTAACCAGATTTTCTTCGTCATCACTACGTTCAGACAGATAATCCACATCATCCTGGTAGTATTTATAGTAGATAGATGATTCCTGGCGGTCGTTTTCCAAACTTTTTTCCTGCCGACGCATTTCAGTTTTCCAGGTCAGGTTCAGGAAACTGGTTCCGGGATCCACAATTTTGTTCATCCCAACCAGGTTCAGGTCATAATCAACCATGTACCTGTCGCCATAAATTGTGTAGAGATATTCGATGTATCTTTCCTTTCCATCGCCGGCATCGGCATACAGCCGCATAGCAAACTGAATGGAATCCTTGCCAGACACATAAATAGAATCTTTGCCCTGCAATGAAACCGATTTTACTACCGGTTCAAAATAAAGACTATTGGTATTGATACTGCGGTTGTTGGCAAAAAAGGTATAACCAAAAGTTGTTTTTTCCGGATTGTATAAAATAAGTGGCAACGAATCATAGGTCTGATATTCTTTAAGTTCAGCGTTCATAATTTTACCACCAACATTCGAAATCTTGAGTTTAATCTTTTCATTTTCGAGGGTAAAATATTTTTGCTCGCCGTTTCCTGCTTTGGCAAAGTAACCAAACTTGTCGAGGAGTTCCGTTTGTACCACACTATCTGTTGATAACGGTTTATCTGGAGCAACCTGTTCAACGGGTTTATTTTGATTTTGATTCAGCTTTTGGATGGAATCGCTATACCAGGCTTGTTGTTCCTGCACTCTTGCAATCGAATCCTGAACTTGCTGCTGCCTTAGCCTTTCTTCTTCCGAAGGTGATGTGTAGATGGTGAATCCAATAAAAATGGCCAATATCAGGAGTAATCCAATAATTGTGTTCCTGTCCATGAATTATATCTTTTCCGTTTTAAAAATCGGGCGCAAAGATAGGTAAATTGCCCTGAATCCTGCCCTCAAATACCATACCGCTAAATAATTAAAATCTGATGATTCTCGTGCAGCGACTGTGGTTATGGTGGTGTATGTGATTTAGTAAGTATTTATTCACAAAAAAGGGAACAACTATTAACTGTTCCCTTTTCACTATTTCAATAACAATGATATTATTTCCGCTGTGCTTTCACCTGTTCAATTGTAACAAATCCGGCATCGTTGCCCCAGCTATTGAGGATGTAATTTACCACATCGCGAACTTCTTGGTCAGTGAGGTCAACCACGGTCATGATACCGCCCGGATAAGTGGTACCATTTACTGTAATAGGTTCTTTTGATCCATACATGGTTTGCCTGATGGCCCTGTCCTTATCTTCTAAAAGGTAATCAGCTTTTGCCAAAGGCGGAAAGGCCGGTGGTAATCCAAGCCCTGTAACCTGGTGGCAAACAGCACATGTTCCCTTACCTTCGTAAATAGCTTTTCCGGCTGCCATGCTGGCTTCTGCATCAAATTCTTCAAAAACAATAGAAGTATTTGCAGCCGAATTGTCATCTGTTGATGTAAATGATGACAAGGAAATGAATAATGATGTTGCAAAAAATAATGCAACCAAGGTGATAATCGTTTTTCTCATTTTTAAAAATATTAATAATTAAACATTAGTTAACTACAACAACTGTGTTCTTCAACATTTTCGGTAGGAACAACCAATTTGTGATCCGGTGGTGAAATAAAGTGGATTCCAAGCCCCATGCCTTTTAAAACAAACCACAGTCCCATTAAAACAATAAATACCGGAACAAGTTTTAGCATGTAGCGACGAACCGGCATGGTTACAAAGTTACCTAATAAATTTAGTCCGAGCATAATGGGGATAGTACCCAAACCAAATAATGTCATGTAAAGCATGCCGTTTAATGCGTTTCCTGCAGCAAGTGAAAGCGCAATGGCAGCATAAACAGGCCCACATGGGAGCAATCCATTCAACAATCCGATAGAAAAAAGTGATGAATAGCTTTTCCTGTCAAACAATAATCCAAGGCGTGTTTTGAGTTTATTAACCAGAGGATACAGT
>CAYNDN010000456.1:3863-4578 GCA_964395075.1 uncultured Lentimicrobiaceae bacterium
ATTTGGCAGCAATGGAGTTAAAGAGCAACGGAAAAAAAACAGAAACAATCATGATAATTCCTATTGCTATGGAAAGCGATTGCTGCAATCCGGCCAAACGAAAGCCCTGACCAACGATTCCAAATACCAGCCCCATGGCGGCATAAGTAATGGTTCTACCAAAATTATAAATGAATGCACTTGCCACTCTGGCAGCAAAAGTGTTGCTTTTTAAAGGCAGCGAAACCGCAATGGGGCCACACATGCCAATACAGTGAAACCCGGTAAGGAAACCAAAAACTAGTGCGGCAGTGATCAGATCAATTTCCATGAAACAAGATTTTTTTCGATTTTACTTTTTGATATAGATTTCCTGTTCAGCGTAATAAAAAGAGCCCTTGTGCGCCCAATCCACTTTCACGATGTATTTTCCCTTGTCCAATGCGCCATCGGGTATGCGCTGAAAACCTTCCTTATCAGGCCTGATTAGGATAAAAACATCCTTTACTCCGGACGAAGGCCTGAACAATTGTATTTCTCCCGAAAGGCTGTCGTAATTAAAAACATCAGGAAACTTTACCTCAATCCAGCCATTTTCATTTTTAATGGTCAGTCGTTCTTTGAGTTCATAAGCATTGTTCCTTTTCTCGATCATACTTTGGTGCGCAAGTTCACGCGGGTAGTAATCCTCATGCACCAGGTTAATGCTGTGCTGGTATAAATAATACACCAGCGA
>CAYNDN010000457.1:0-4577 GCA_964395075.1 uncultured Lentimicrobiaceae bacterium
TCAATTAAAAATTTTGCTTTACAACTTGGACAAACCAAAACAGGGTACAAGTTTTTCGATTGTTGAAACCTGTTTGGTTTTGGCTTGTCCAAGTTGGGTAAAGGAAATCAACACGGCAAACCATGAAAAACTATTTTTACATTCTTACCCTCACGCTCCTTGTACTTTGTTTCGCAAAAAATGTACAGTCGCAGGTTACAATTGATGAAACGGTTGTGGACAGCAATACAGTAATTACCGGACTTGACATCCCCTGGGAAATACTTTACGGCCCTGATGGCTGGCTTTGGGTTACCGAAAGGTTTGGCCGCATTTCGCGTGTTCATCCGGAAACCGGCGAACAGGATATTATTCTTGATCATTCAGGTTTTGTGATTCAACAGGGCGAATCGGGAATGCTGGGCATGGCATTGCATCCTGATTTTCCTGATGATGCACGTGTGTATGTTGTTTATACCTATCAGGAAAACGGCATTAAAGAAAAGCTGGTTCATTTTACCTGGAATGGCCAGGAGCTTGTTGATGAAACTGTTTTGATTGATGGCATCCAGGGCAATAGCACCCACGATGGTTCCAGGTTGATTTTTGCTCCTGATGGAAAGCTTATGATGACCACAGGTGATGCCCAAAATTTATCAGCTCCCCAAAATCCCGATCACCTTAGCGGGAAAACCCTTCGTATCAATCCGGATGGTTCGGTTCCGGCAGATAATCCATTTCCCGACAGTTATGTGTTTTCATGGGGACACCGCAATGCGCAGGGGCTTGATTTTGGGCCTGACGGAACGCTTTACAGTTCAGAACACGGGCCATCAACTGATGATGAAATAAATATTATTGAGAAAGGCAGAAACTACGGTTGGCCCGATGTAATGGGATTTTGCAATACGCCAGGTGAATTGGAATTTTGTGAAATGAATAATGTTAAAGAACCCATGATAGCGTGGACGCCCACCATTGCGCCTTCTGACATTATTTTTTATGAAGGCGACATGATCCCTGAATGGACCGGATCGATTCTTTTGACGGTGCTAAAAAATAAGCGAATCATTGAATTGGAGTTGTCCGATGATGGCCAGGAGATCATTGGGGAAAATCACTATTTTATTGATTACTGGGGCAGGCTCAGAGATATTTGCGCAGGCCCTGATGGTGAAATTTACCTGGCAACAAGCGGAGATTCCTGGAGTAATAACAACCCCTTTTCCCACAGCATAATCAGGCTAAAGGTTGAAGCATCTATTGGATTTCAGTATTACGACAAAACCGCGAATATCAACATCACTACATCCTCCGGAAATCTCAGCATCCATGCTGATAATTCCTTACTTGGCACCAGATGGTATGTGTTTGATGTTCAGGGTAGAATTTTTGCTCAAGGCACAATCATCTCAACTTCAACGATGATAAATACTGATTTTGAGGTGGGCTTGTATATCCTGAAGATTCATTCTGCAAATGATGATACCATCGTGAAAAAATTTACGATTCAACACTAATGGCATTTTTTTACCAAAAAATAGCATTGAAATATTTGGCAAACCAAATATTTATGTACTTTTGCACTCCTTTTTCAGACAATAAAAGCTAGAACAATGAGTAAGAAAGACTTGATATCTTTGGTAGAAAGCCAGGTTGCTATGCCGAAGGTGCCCGATTTTAAGGCAGGAGACACCATAACCGTAACATACAAAATTAAAGAAGGTAACAAAGAACGTTTACAGAAATATCAGGGCGTTGTGTTGCAGCGCAAAGGCCATGGGCCGGCAGCAACATTTACCGTAAGAAAGATTTCGAACAACATTGGTGTTGAACGTATTTTCCCGGTATCCTCACCGTTTATCGAGGAAATTATGGTGAATAAGTCAGGTGTGGTGCGCAGAGCAAGGATTTTCTATTTGAGAGGACTGCGTGGTAAAAAGGCACGTATTAAAGAGAGAAGATTTTAATTTTTGTTTTTCATAATGTTTGTGTTCAAAACCCGGTTGTCATCAACCGGGTTTTTTCGTTTGCCATCCCATCCAGATCAACAATTCCTGTCAAGTACCCCCCTTGTATAGCAGAAGATATCTTTGGGGCATGTTACTTATGCTTCAATTGAGCGCATAAAGGCATTATTAAGAATCTATTTAAATTAAATGTGTTTGTAGGTGAATATGAATTTGTTATAAACATTTGGTAAGAAATTTTTAACCAAATATTAATCCTGCTGATAAATCCCAACCGTGCGTTTTTTCGGCATCAAACATTAATCTCATGAAACATTTTTACATTTCTTTTAGCGCAGCCATATTATTGGCACTGGCCACCTTTTACCCGAATTATTCATCAGCACAACACTTTCAGTTCCAGGGTGGTGGTATCAGCGGCCAGCAATACACACTTTTTATCGCCGGAGCTTCCATTAATGGCGAAGACCTTGTTGCTGGTGATGAGATAGCCATTTTTGATGGAGAAACCATGGTAGGTGCCTATACGCTAACCCAGGTGTGCACAGTTGAAAACCAATTTGAAAATATGCTTACAGCTTATGCTGTTTTAGCCAATAGCCAACCAGGTTTTACTGTGGGTAATCCCGTGACTTTTAAATGCTGGCAGGCTTCTACAGAAACAGAAGCTGTGGTTTGGGAAGCCGACTGGACCGATCCTTTTGGTGATGCATGGACTGAAGCTACCTTTCCTGACGCATCGTATAATTATAGTTTGCCTGTGCTTTCGTTTAGCCACGTTTTTACCGGAACTGTTGAAGGATTGCTAACAGATTCAGGTGATGCACAACCAATTGAAGGTGCTGAACTTAGCTTGACCGGAACAGAATTTTCAACAATTAGTGCAGCAGACGGTACCTTTCTTTTTGAAGATATCCCTGTTGGAGATTATGAAATTACCTGTGCAAAAAATGGGTATTTTCCGATAACGGATGCAGTTTCGGTAGTAAACAACGAAACCACCATTTTAAACCTCTCAATGGAAAAAATCCTTGCGTCCATCCAGGGGACTGTCACAAGCATTACAAACGATCCTGTGGAAGGTGCAACCATAACCTTTGAGGGTGAAATATTAAGCACAACTTCACAAGCCGATGGCAGCTATTTCATTGATCAGATACCTGAGGGGGATTACACAATAACCTGTGCTGCTAACAGCTACTTTAGTGAGCGGGTTGAAAATGTTTCATTTGCAGCATCTGATACGATAACCCTGGATTTCACACTAACCAGTTCCACCACCCAAACCATTGTTTTAAAGGAAGGGTACAGCTTTATTTCGTCATACATATCGGCAGATGAACCCGATATGCAGATCATAATGGAAGACGCACTTGACAACCTGAAATTTGTAAGGGATGAGCAGGGCAATGCGTTGGAAAAGTTCGGGCCTGTGTGGATAAACGGCATTGGAGATTGGATACCCCAACATGGATATTTCATCAATATGCTGAATACTGATACAGTAACGCTGCAGGGTACGGCTGTTGGCAAGCAAAGCATGGTTTTAAATTATGGTTATAACCTTTTCCCCCACCTGAACCGGGATGAGATTGATGCACTGAACTATTTTGATGATGTGCTTGATAACCTTTCGTTTGTAAGGGATTCAAAAGGCCATCAGTTGGAATACTTATTGGGTATGTGGATCAATGGCATTGGCGATATGCAGCCCGGTGAGGGGTTTTTAGTACTTATGAATGCACAGGACACCATTCAGGCATCCCAGGAGGAGTTCGAATGCGGATCGCTTTTATATGATGAACGTGACGGCCAGTACTATGAAACTGTGCAAATCGGCGAGCAATGCTGGATGGCGGAGAATTTGAATGTTGGGGAAAGAATTGATGGTGGGATTGAAATGGCAGACAATGAAATAGTTGAAAAATATTGTTACCAAGATCAATCAAATAATTGTAATGATTATGGTGGGTTGTACCAATGGAACGAAATGATGCAATACACAACCGCTTCCGGCGTGCAGGGAATTTGTCCTGTTGGATGGCACCTTCCGACTGATGATGAATGGAAAATACTGGAAGGAACCGTTGACAGCCAATACCCGGTGGGCGACCCGGAATGGGACGATACCGGATACCGTGGGTTTGATGCAGGTCTGAACCTAAAATCCACCTCCGGCTGGAACAGCAATGGCAACGGAACCGATCTTTACGGCTTTTCCGCGTTGCCCGGTGGCTTCCGAGGTACCAATGGTGGTTTCTACACTCAGGGCAGCTACGGCCACTGGTGGTCCTCAGATGAGGGCTCGGCTAACTATGCCTGGGGCCGGAGGTTGGATTACTACGACGACAAGTCGAACCGTTACGGCTACGATAAGGGTTACGGTTTCAGTGTGCGTTGCTTGAGGGATTAAAAATTTATTTGACTATTTTACTATTTGTTAATTTTTCCCGCCGAAGGCGGCGATTTTTTTTTGAAATGGGTTAAACCGATTGGGAAAATTGTTCGTACCGGGTCGTCCGGATTTGCGCAAATGCTATCCCTGCGGGGCAATCCGGGAAATGACAACCCCTAACCTTCATAGAAAAAATGTCCCTTGCGATATCATCAGCTTTATTCAAAAGAGAT
>CAYNDN010000458.1:0-3048 GCA_964395075.1 uncultured Lentimicrobiaceae bacterium
CCCGATAACCGTTCAGGTTGGTTCCCGTCAGCAGCTTTTGGGTGGAAAATTGTAGATGAGCCCTGGATGGATGGTTTAAGTTCGCTCTCACAATTGAAACTGCGTTTGGGCTGGGGTATTACAGGTCAGCAAAATATCAACAGCGACTTTTACCCCTACATGCCTCGATATACCCTGAGTAATCAGTATGCACAATATCAATTTGGTAGTAATTGGTTTTATACATACCGCCCCGAAGGATACAATCCAAATATTAAGTGGGAAGAAACAACAACCTTCAACATAGGTTTGGATTACGGATTTTTTGATGACAGGCTTTACGGTTCTATCGAGGTTTACCAAAGAGAAACTACCGACCTGTTGAACTTTGTTCCGGTGCCGGCACTTACCAACCTTACCAACTATTTGCTGATGAATGTGGGCGACCTGGAAAATCGTGGTGTTGAATTTAACGTTACCGGACGTCCCGTTTCAACCGACAATACCTTCTGGGAAGTTAGCTTTAATGCTACCTACAACAAAAACGAGATCACAAAACTCACAACCGTTGATGATCCTGATTATCTCGGCGTTGAAACCGGTGGCATTTCAGGTGGTGTGGGTAACAATATCCAAATTCATACTGTTGGACATCCGGCAAACTCATTCTTTGTGTATGAACAGGTTTATGATACCGACGGTATGCCAATCCAGGGCATGTATGTTGACCGCAACGGCGATGGTGAAATTACAAACGCCGACCGCTATCACTACAAAGATCCTGCTGCCGATTTCTATTTTGGTATTTCATCACGTCTGAGTTGGAAAGAATGGGATTTCTCATTTGCTGGCCGCGCAAACTTCGGTAACTACGTTTACAACAACGTAGAATCAGAAAATGCCGTTTATGAAAGGTTGTATCGTCCCGAAGGACCATACCTTGGAAACATTACATCATCTGTAACCAATACCGAATTTGTAAATCCGCAATACCTGTCTGACCATTACATCCAGGATGGATCATTCTTCAGGATGGATAACATTTCTTTGGGCTATACTTTCACCAATCTATGGAACGACAGGTCGAGCCTGCGTTTGTCAGCTACTGTTAACAACGCATTTATCATTACTGAGTACGATGGTATCGATCCTGAAATCAGTGGTGGTATCGACAACAGAATTTATCCTCGTCCTACAGCTTATGTGTTTGGTGTTAACCTCCAGTTTTAACCATAAAAAATAGAATTAATCATGAAAAAGTTTTTAAGTATTATAACAATTCTGGCAGGATTAACCATCGCGTTTTCATCCTGCGAAAAAGATTTGGACACTATTCCTCTGGATGAGGATGTGGTGACTCCCGAAACATTATTTGAAGACCCGGCTGCTTACGAGCAGTTTTTAGCAAAACTATATGCCGGCCTCGCCGTATCCGGCCAGGAAGGACCAGCCGGTAATGGTGACATTAGCGGAATTGATGAAGGTTTTGGCCAGTATCTCCGTGGCCTGTGGTACATGCAGGAGCTATCTACAGATGAAGCAATTATTGCATGGAACGACCAGACCATTAAAGACCTCCACTGGCATACCTGGGGTACAACCGATGTTTTTATTCAGGCGTTTTATTACCGTGTTTTTTATCAAATTTCTTTGTGCAATGAATACCTGAGGGAAACAAGCGACGATAAACTCAGTGAGCGTGGCGTGAGTGGCGACCTACTTGGTGAAATCCAGGAATACCGTGCTGAAGCCCGTTTTCTGCGTGCTTTGAGCTACTGGCATGCCCTTGATCACTTTGGTGAATACGTTCCTTTTGGAACGGAAGACGATCCGTTGGGTGATCCTGATTTCTTCCCTGCCCCTCATCCTGATGGTGCTGCCGGCCTGTTTGGTTTTATCGAATCGGAATTGAAAGCTGTTGAAGGCGAAATGGCTGAACCCGGAGCTAACGAATATGGCCGTGCAGATAAAGCCGCTGCATGGATGTTGCTTGCTAAATTGTATTTGAATGCAGAGGTTTATGTTGAAGATGGTGGAGCAAAATATGCAGAGTGTGTTGAGTATTGTAATAAAATTATCAACTCAGGCGCTTACAGTCTTGCTGATGATTACAGTCACCTCTTCCTCGCTGATAACCACATCCAGCCCGAAATCATTTTTGCTGTGAACTTTGATGGCGACCGTACCCAAACTTATGGTGGAACCAACTTTATTATCCACGCAGCAGTTGGCGGCGAAATGCCAAATGTTTATGACCTAGTGGCCGACTTTGGTATCGGTGGGGGCTGGGGAGGCTTAAGGACTACTCCGGAATTTGTTGATCTGTTTCCGGATGAAACCGGAACCGGCGACCCACGGGGAATGTTCTTCACCCAGGATCAAACCAAAGACATCGCTAACGTTGGTGACTTCACAAATGGTTATGCAATCACCAAGTGGAGAAATGTTACATCTTCTGGTGTTCCTGGTGTTAGTTCTGATTTTCCGGATACTGATTTCCCCATGTTCCGTCTTGCTGATGTTTACCTTATGTATGCTGAGGCTTCACTCAACGGTGCCGGCAATGCAGGTACAGGCCTTGAATATGTAAATATGGTTCGCGAAAGGGCTGGAGCAGGTATGCTTTCAAGTATTGATATGAGTGTTATCCTGGATGAAAGAGGTCGTGAATTGTACTGGGAATGCCACAGAAGAACTGACTTGAGACGTCATGGTAAATTTACAGGTGATGCTAAAATATGGTCATGGAAAGGTAATACCCAGGTAGGTAGAAGTACAAATGCCAAATTTGAACTTTATCCCATCCCGGATGCTGACGTTAACGCCAATCCAAACCTTGAACAAAATCCAAATTACTAATCATTAAAACAGGATTTAAAAATGAAAAAGATAACATATATTTTATTAACAGTTTTAGCACTGGGTGTGATCATTTCCTGTGAAGAAAAACTGGCTGAGCCTGTTTTGGATATGTCAGGGGCAGTTGCTCCATCGATGACTGCACCGGCTGTCGGCTCTGAGTTTGTTCTGCTCGAAGAAAATGCAGATACCACATTAACTACCTTTAGC
>CAYNDN010000458.1:3058-4569 GCA_964395075.1 uncultured Lentimicrobiaceae bacterium
AGAAGCTACCTACAACGGACCAGCACTTGAATCAACCAAATATTCATTATTAATGGATACCCTTGGTGGTGACTTTTCGGGAGCTGCCGAACTGGTAAATACAACCGAAACATCCTATACAATTTCTGTAGGGGCAATGAATACAGCCCTTCTGGGTCTGGGTCTTGTTCCAGGTGACACAACAGCGGTTCAATTCAGGTTGATGTGCTATGTAAATACAGATACAGATTATACAAATCTGATGTCAGGTGCTTCTACCTATTCATTTGTACCGTATTCCGGTGAGGTTTCTGTGCCGGTGTTATGGGTACCGGGAGATTATCAGGATTGGAATCCGGGTGAGGCACCTAACGTATTTGATTATGATGGTGACGGTGTTTATAACGGTTATATTTACTTCCCCGAGGGCGGTACCTTTGAGTTTAAATTCACCTCACATCCTGACTGGGACAACACCAATTATGGTGCAGGTGCTACTCCGGGAACCCTGGATACAGATGCCGGCGCAGGCAACCTCTCAGTTCCAGGTCCTGGAGGCTGGCGGCTCGAAATTGATGTGAATAACCTAACCTGGGGTGTAACCAACGCCGATGGAATTGCCGAAAACTGGGGCGTAATAGGTCAATGGCTCGATTGGGCTGAGGATATCGATTTAATTTTCGATCCGATCGAACAACATCTTTCAGTAACAGTTCCTGGAATCCCTGCTCAGGAAGATCAACGTTTTAAATTCAGGGCTAACGATGGTTGGGATGTAAACCTTGGTGCAAACGATCCGGATGACGGCTTCCTTACACCTGGTGGTGCTGATATTCCAATTCCAAATGGAGGTACAATTACCTTTATTTTGGATTTCACAACCGAAACACCATCTTACGAGTGGTTTGAAAACTAGGCCACAGGCCACATATTAAAAAAAAGAGTTGTCTTTTAAGGCAACTCTTTTTTTTATGTATTGGTTTAACAATTAACAACTAAAATCAAGCATCCAATTTACTATTTTTGCAATCCATGAAAAACATAAGAAACTTCTGTATTATCGCGCATATCGACCATGGTAAAAGTACCCTGGCCGACCGGTTGCTGGATTTAACCGATACAATCACTGAGCGTGAAAAAAAAGAACAGGTACTCGATAGCATGGACCTGGAGCGTGAGCGGGGCATCACCATCAAGAGCCATGCAATTCAGATGATATATAAGCAGGATGGTGAGGAGTTTGTGTTTAATCTCATCGATACTCCCGGACACGTTGACTTTTCTTATGAGGTTTCGCGAGCCATTGCTGCCTGCGAAGGTGCTCTGCTCATCGTTGATGCTACCCAGGGCATCCAGGCACAAACCATCTCTAACCTTTACCTCGCCATTGAGCATGACCTGGAGATTATTCCGGTACTCAATAAAATGGACATGGATAATGCCATGCCCGAAGAAGTAACCGACCAGATTGTGGATTTGATTGGGTGCGACCCGGAAGACATTATTGGGGCAAGTGCCAAAACAGGCTTCGG
>CAYNDN010000459.1:0-300 GCA_964395075.1 uncultured Lentimicrobiaceae bacterium
ATCGGATATGCGGCCCCATACCGTTGCTCCGGTGAGTGCGATAAAAACCGGGGTGAAGATTTCCGCAAAACGGCTGATGAATTTTCCCATCAGATAGGAGGAGAACGAAACCGGCAGCGACAGGAAATATTCCATAACGTGGGTCTCCCGGTCGCCTGCCACCGATCTAACTGTGGTAATCAGTACATAAACGGGAAGCACCACAATACACACCTGCATAAAGGTGATCATCAATCTTCCCAGCCCCACAAATCCGATGACCTGCGATTCGGTGATCCCAAGGGCAAACATCAGCGCCAC
>CAYNDN010000459.1:310-586 GCA_964395075.1 uncultured Lentimicrobiaceae bacterium
GGAGGCTTTGCCTGAGCTCCAGTTGCATTACATATAGCATTGTTTTTTGCATTGCGTATTTTTTTTAAAATGATAACATAACAATTTTAATTACAGAAGTAATCGAAAAGTGGGCACCAATCAGGCAGGCCCCATTTTGCCTTGTCACGGGAAGCTCAGCAGTTCTTAGTGAGTATTCTGTTTATCACTTTTCCATCTTCTAACCTCTACTTTCTACCTTCCCCCGCTTCTCCTAATGCTGATGCAGCATTTTTTTGTTTTTAAGATACTCTTCTC
>CAYNDN010000459.1:596-2962 GCA_964395075.1 uncultured Lentimicrobiaceae bacterium
TGGGCTGTGGTCTCAAAATCCCAGGTGTTGTCATGTTTGGTTTTGAGGGCACCGTAACCATATCCCATGGGGGTGCGGTCGCCAAATCTGAACCATGCCTTTTCCACGTCGATCCATTCGCCGGTTTCGCAGTGGCCCACATACATTTTCACTTCTCCGTCAACTTTAAATCTTTCCCAGTCGGGCGTTTTCATGTATTCCACCAGGCATCCGATATCGTCGAACCAGATCACCTTGTTGCGGCTGTTGATGGCCTGTGCGGAATATTCTTTTTCGGCAAGCCCCATCAGGCAGTTAACGCAAATATCGCGGTCCCAGTTGATCTCCCGCGCGTTGTAGTCGGCATCGCCGGCGCAAGCGGCCAGCATAGCAATCATTACAAATAAAATCAGTTTCTTCATATTCTTCAAATTTTAATTTTTATGTGATTAGTTAATGGTTATTGAGTTATTGATTAGTGTTTATTCTCCAAATCTTTCGTGTTCGAACCTTTACAAAAAAAACGAATAACGAATAACCGATAACTCAAATCCAATCATGGCATGCATAATTATTAAATTTAATTAATCTTTTCATCCAGCACAATTTTCCCAAGGTCCATTTCTATGGCCCGGTTCACGAGTGTGGAAATTTCTGACATCCTGTGGCTGCAAAGGATCATCAGCGCATCTTTGTTATAGTGGTGCAGCCGCCTTAAAAAGATTGTCCGGGCGGCAGGGTCGAGGTTGGCAGCAGGTTCGTCCATAAGCAGGATGTTGGGGTTCCGCCCCAGCGCAAAGGCCACGAGGAGTTTTTGCTTCATTCCGCCCGAAAGCTTATAGAAAGGCTTTTTCTGGTTGGGCTTCACCTGCAACCCCATTTCTTCGGCAATTTCGATAAAGCGATCCTTTTTTACGTGTGTGAGCTTTTCGAAAAAATCGAGCAACTCGCGAATTGTCATTTTCAACGGAGGAGGAACCTGTGGAACAAATCCCACGTTTTTCATGATCTCCTGGTGCTGCTTACGCGGATCTTTACCATCAATTTCCAGATTGCCTTCAAATACATACTGGCCCAGCATGCATCGCATCAATGTGGTTTTACCAGCACCATTGGGCCCGCTGAGGCTAATTCGCTCGCCGCGGTTGAAGCGGAACGAGAGATCATCGATTACTATGTGTTTGTTGAATATTTTTGAAAGGCTTTCTGCCTTTACAAGTGCATTATTTTCTGTATTTGTCATACCAGTTTATCTGCTCCTTTAAATGAATAAGTAAGTGCATTACCCGGGCATATGTCCACACATAGCCCGCAGCGGGTGCAATCCGAACCCGTATAGTGAATTTGTTTTGTTGCTTTCCCGCGCTGGGTGAACCAAAGCACATGTGGAACCAGGCAAACCGTCTGGCAGTCGCGGCAGTATCCGCATTTGTCGTGGTCGAATTTTATGCCCAGTGGAGCTGCCGTTCCGATGAATTTCATCGTGGTTCCCAGCGGGCAAAGGTACCTGCACCAAAACCGGCGGCTGTAAAGCAGCTCGAATAAAACCAGTGCCAGAATCCAGAGCAGGATCAGTCCCGGGCCGTAAATCATAGCGCGCGACAAAATCCCTACCGGATTGATCACCTCGAACACCAGGTTTCCTGTTAAAAAAGCAAGTGCAATAAACCCAACCCAAAAAATATATCTCAACCCGATTTTGAAGTTGTGCTCTTTCCATTTGAATTTCTTTACAAAAACATCCCTGAGTTTCTCTACCATCTCGGCAAGGAAATGATAGGGGCAAACCCACGAGCAATAGGTTCGGCCACCCATAATGGCATAAAAAAGCACGATAGTTGCCAGCCCGATCCAGAAGTTCATGGTGAGGTGGATGATGTATCCTGTAGTTGATGAATTGGCAAGCATCTGAAGCGCATTGTAAGGGTCCATCAGATAAAACCCGATAAGTCTCGATCCACTCAGCGAACCTTCAAGAATCGAAAGGTCGAGCAAAAAAGAAAAGGTGAAAAGCAGGCTCAGCCCGATGAGTACCGACCAGCGGATATTGCGCCATTTGTGGTTTTTGCGTGACGACATCCGCCATTCGTTGTAGTCCATGCCTTTGATTGAGTGCGGCATTTCGGCCACGGGTTTGGCCGGGATCGGCTTTCTGTTTTCGGATGATTTAAACATGTTCACCTCCTTCCACGGGTTCAATCACAATACTTGGTTTTTGCGTTGGGCACACCATCACACAAACGCCGCAACCGGTGCAGCCCTCGTTAACCTGCGGCTTATAACCGACTGAACCGTTGGCCATGGTGGTTTCTTTCATTTCGATGGCACTACAGCCGATGGGGCACTCGGTAACACACAGGTCACAGATTTCGCGGTCGAAATGGCGG
>CAYNDN010000459.1:2972-4558 GCA_964395075.1 uncultured Lentimicrobiaceae bacterium
CGGTGATGCCTTGGTTTCTGCATTTTCTGAACGGCCACGGCCGCGTCCTTCGCCATACCCTTCACCACGCCGGCCTTCTCTTCTGCCTCTTCCATGTCCCTGTCCGTAGCCCCGTTCCTTGCCCTGGCCGTGTGCTGGTGAACGGTGTACACCATCAAAATTTTCTCCCCGCGGGTTTCCCGTAAATCCTTTGCCTTTCACGGCAAGGCAGGTTTCCGGGATAAGTTTTGCCATTCCGATTTTCACTGCTTCTCTCATGGCTACAATCTGAACAGTGAACGGGTTAAAGCCTGGCTCGGAACGATCGTGCTCATTTTCGTATTCGGTGATGGCTTGCTCGCCGACTTTTTTAAACTGCTCGAAATCCAGCACACCAGTGGGGCAGGTTTCCACGCACTGCAACGAATCGCACGAGAAATCGCATGGCTGGTTCCTGGCATCGATGTAAGGTGTTCCATAGGAAAAGCCCTGGCTTATGCCTGCTAGTTTCACTGCGCTTACAGGGCAAATCTGCACACACAGTCCACACTTGATGCATCCGTATATGAAATCTTTTTCTTTTACTGCACCTGGCGGCCTGAGGATGTTTTCACGGCGCAGGTCGGAAGCGTTGGCTCTCTGCAGCATGCCAACCCCCGCGCCAATAGCTGCCAGTGATGCGGCAGCAATGGCTCCTGATTTCAGAAAACTGCGGCGGTTGATTTCCGTGTTGTTCTGGTTTTTCATATTATCGAATTCATTATTGGTTTTGTGATTAAGTATTTGCCCTGTAGAACGATTTTAAAAATTCACCTTTACGCCAAGGTTGAAACTCCTGCCCGGCTCGAAATACAGAGATGCTTCATCCATGTTTTTGTATGCCCGGCTGAGATGTTCCACGAAGTTTTTATCAAAAATGTTGGTGACTGATCCGTAAATATCGATAAAGTTAAATGCCAGGTAATGCAGTTTCACATCAAAAACCGCAAAGCCGGGCGTGGTGGTTTCGGCGAATGATGTGGAAATCCGGTTCTGCTCGGCAACGATACGTGCTTTTATTGCGGCTTCAAAATTACCCGATTGATACCCGAGGTCGGTATTAACGGCAAAAGGCGGTATTTCGGCCAGGGGTTCATCCCATGTTTTGTTTTGTGCATAAGTATATCCTGCCGTAAGGTTATACTCAAAGTTGCCGGCAAATTTTATGCTCATCCCTGCTTCGAACCCGTACATGAAAGCTTCATCGATATTGGTAAACCGTTTGGCGTGTTTCGGTTCCTTGCAGGGCAGAAACTTCCGGTCGAGTGTGGTATCTACGCGGGCGGTGATGTAATCGCTCAGGTAAGAATAAAACACGTTACCGAAAACCATAACCGATTCCCACCTTTTTTCAATACGCAAATCGGTTTGGTAATTCTTTTCGTTTTTCAGTTTTGGATTGCCCAGGTACTCGTAAGCATCCATGCCAACGGAAAAATGGTTGATGTAGAGTTCCCCAAGTTTGGGTGTGCGAACCCCGCGGCCCAGTGCCCACTGAAGTTCCAGTCCTTCGGCGGCATTCCAGGTAAGCGATGTGTTTACCGAGAAATTGGTCATTTGATTCGGTT
>CAYNDN010000460.1:0-1721 GCA_964395075.1 uncultured Lentimicrobiaceae bacterium
AGGAAATCAATCCGGGGTTTTATTGAATTGGTTTAATGCAGGAGGTTTTCCGGGGCTTAGGGTTGCGATCCCTTTCAGGGCTGCAAACCCTACTCCTCCCACACACTCTCCCTGAACTCAGGTAGTAGCACTTCCACGCGGGTGCCAGCGGGTTGGCCGTCTTCATCTAAAAGGTCGTGGGTGCGGAAGCGGACGGATTCATCGGCGTGGTATTTCAGGATATCGATAAGCTGATAGATCACTTTTAGGCCGGTGCCGGTGTGGGTGGTGTCCTGTTTCAGGGCTGCCTCACGTCCGATGCCATTGTCTTCAACGATTACTTTTAAGTATTTCTGCTCCATGCTGAGCCGGATAACTAAAAGTCCGTTTTTGCCTTTTGGTCGCAGACCATGGCGAACTGCATTTTCGGTAAAAGTCTGGATCAGGATTTTGGGGATCAGGCGGTTTACTTTCACATCATCCGAAAGCTCGATACGGTATTCAAAAACATTTTTAAAACGCAATTGCTGGAGGTCGAGGTAGTCTTTCACGAATTCCAGTTCCTGCCCAAGCGGCACAAACAAATCCTCAGATCGGGAAAGCAGGCTGTGTATAAGCCGGGCAAACTTGTTGATGTAATACTTTGCTTCCTCTGCCGATGAGCGGCTGATCAAACTGGAGATGGCATCCAGGGCATTAAGCGTGAAATGCGGGTTAACCAGGTTTTTCAACGATCGCGCTCTGATGACCGAAACGCGTCGTTCTTCATCCATTCGTTTTTTGAAATAGGCTTGTTGCAACCTCCTGATAAAAGTTACCAGACCGAGCATGAGCAGGTAAATCATAATACTCACCGGCCATCTCGCCTGGTAAATAAATGGCTTCGTAATCTGAAATATTTCGATGTCTTTTCCATTCTGCATGGCAAATTGTGGATTTCCATCGTGATTTTCCAGTTGATGAAAGGTAAAGCCTTTTGAAAAAACTACAGATTGGTTCAGGTTATAAACTGAGTTGGAGTTTACTTCTACCAGAACCAAATCAAGGCTTAATGGAGAATAGGCAAGCCTGTAATCCCCCCGTGTTGATATCGTTGTTGAGTTATTAATGATTTTTAGTGGATTGTTGTATTTGAGTGTGCTATTTTTACTCAGTTTACCTGAAGCATCAAAGGCAAAGATTTGATTGTTTTTCATCAACAGGGGTTCCTGATGGTGTAGAAAAATATGGCTGTAATCATCCAGTTTAATTTCATCATTCATTGTTTTCAAGAGATTACCTGAATTACCAAAAATCAACAGTCTGTGCTGATTGATATTATCAATCGATTTACTAATAAAAGAAACATACCCCTCATAGGCCTGGTTATTTATTCTAAATGTCCTTGCTGATGAATGTTTCCCTGCTAGTTGGACCGGAGGGAATTTTAGGTTTAAGTTTTGATCCAGGATTGTAAGCCATGTAAAATTATCGTTGGGAAACGTTTTTTCTGCAAGGCTGTCATTTGCCGGAGAGGAATTTGATACAATGATTTCATAATCATCTGAATTATTATTGAACACGACCTGATTAACGCCTCCCGAGTTGAGATTTTGTGAGGAAATTACAGCATTATCATCTAATAAAAACCGATAGATTTTTCTTGGTGTTCTTGAAAAACCAGCTCTTATTGAAAAAAGTAAATCTGCAAATGGCTGGTTTCCCGTACGTATGGCATCATGATAAAAGGAACTAAAATAATC
>CAYNDN010000460.1:1731-3387 GCA_964395075.1 uncultured Lentimicrobiaceae bacterium
TTTACTTCTGATGGAGTCCAGAAATATTCTGTTTTTCCAAATCTGATCTTGTAAACTGGTTTTGATGATATTCAGATAAACCTTCCCGGAATCCTGTGTCATTAATAATATTTCAGGAATACCATCGCTGTCGAGTTCATCTATCAAAACATCCCTGTTATATTTTTGAATATGAAATCTTGTGTCAAGATTCCACTGGTTCAATGCGCTGTTATTTCTGTTCCTGATGGTTACGGCTGCCTTGCCATTGCGATTGGAAAAAGTCTGCACCTGCTCAAAAATTCCATCGTTGTTTACATCGGCCCAATAATTAAGCTCGTTTTTCTTGGAGGTATATTTCCGGTGGAGTATTTCTATCTCGTAATTCTCAATGGTTAACAGAAATATGAGGATGAAAGGCAGGCTCAAAAGCAGCGAAAGCAAATAGGGGTTATTAAGTTGGGTGGTGAGTGCGTCTATTATTCTTGCTTTCGTGGGAACTGCCATTATTAATTGCAATTGATTTTACAATATCAACTATAGCTGC
The DNA here is from genome assembly GCA_964395075.1 of uncultured Lentimicrobiaceae bacterium. GTDB lineage: Bacteria > Bacteroidota > Bacteroidia > Bacteroidales > 4484-276 > SABY01. The sequence continues at coordinate 2,258 of CAYNDN010000460.1, forward strand.
TTTTCGAGTTTACGGATATCGTTTAAGGATATACTAAGTGTTACCGGCTTCTCTCCATCCAAAAGTTTTACATGTTTTGAAACTCTGTCCGTCCCCAGTAAATACTTTTTGTTGATAATGTGTGAGCGGCCAATTCTTATAAAATTGCATCCGTTCAACTGGGATTCCAGTTTCCCCAGTGTTTAAGAAACCAGTTGCGGACTTTTGCCCATAACTACTACCCGGGTGTAGTTGCTTTTTGCTTCGAGGTACACTATATCATCATAATCTACCAGATCGATGCCGCGCTTGGTTTTGATCTTCAGGGTTGATCCTTCAAAATGTTGCAATAGCTTCTCCAGATTTTTACCCGACTTTCCATCTGAATCCTTCAATTTTTGCTTAAGCCTCGCTAAAGTTTTCCTGAATTCCTCCTCATCAATGGGTTTTAAAATGTAGTCGAATGCCTCGCACTTGATGGCTTCGATGGCAAAATGGGAATAGGCAGTGATGAAGACCACATGGATCTCAGGATGGGTTTTGTGGATTTTGTGTAATAATTCAATACCGGATTCTCCTGGCATTTCAATATCGAGGAACAAAAGTTGAGGGTTCTGTTCATTAATAAACCGGAGTGCTTCCACAGCATTTTGAGCTTCATTAATGCTATCTTCAGGGCGGTGAAATTCAAGCAGGGACCTTACATTTTGCCGGGCCGCCGGTTCATCGTCAACAATCAGGGTTTTGAACTTGCTCATGGCACTTAAAAATTTGCAATGGCAAAGTTAATAATATAAAGCTTTTAGAAAAGCATGAAGTTTTGATGATTTGATAATTAAAAGGTTGCGGGTCTTCAAGGATTTCGATTTCATTAAATACAAGGTAAACCGCTAAAAAATGGAAAGGTTTTATCATTCGAAATGGTTTTGATAAAACCTTTGTGGTTTGTGTTCTTACAGGTTGCTCTGCGCTTATGAGGCTGGATTCTTTTCCTTTCCCATCCAAACAAGAATAATGATTTCGAGGCGGGCAATCAAAAATGAAAATACCCCGAATAATGATGAAAGAAGGGTTACTTTTAATCCGCCGGCTACCGCTTGTGGTGCCAAATCGCCCATGGCCTGTATAGTGTCAAAAGCAATGATAAGCCC
>CAYNDN010000460.1:3397-4534 GCA_964395075.1 uncultured Lentimicrobiaceae bacterium
TGCAAGTGAAAACCATCCAACAGAAATAAGTAGTGAAATGGTTTTTGTGTTGGTGCCTTTTTCAAAAATGCCTTTGATAAAGAGTGTGATGATGATTAAAATCAGGATCATGATGAGATAGGTAAAAGGTGCACCGTCGTTTAATTTTGAAATAATTGCGTTCATAGTTTTTCGTTTTTTGTATGAATAATGATCCAAATGTATGGTGCGATTCTGCTTAAAAATTTTATTTACGACAGATAAACGGTTAAGCAGCCTTTTCAGCAAAAATAGCACGTAAAAACGTGCTTTCTTTAAAAAATGTGCAGAATGCCGGTCAAATCCTGTAGTTGGTCTATTAAAACGGGAATATTAACAGATTATCATTAATATTGCCTTGATGAATATGCTACAATTTATAAAAACCAGAATGGTGCTTGCTCACATTGTTTTGTGGGTAATCGTTTGGTTTTTTTATGTGTATTTTTTCAGTTTTAATTCAGGTAATCGCGAGTATGTGATTTGGTTTGCGAGTTTTCTGTTGCCCATAACTATTGCGATAAGTTATTATGTGGTTTACGATCTGATTCCCAAACACTTGCTTACCCGTCAGTATTTTCAACTGGCACTCAAAACATTTTATACGCTTGTTTTTTCTTCTTACCTGATTGTACTGGTTATTATTGGGAGCTACATGGTACTTACCAATTTTCAGCTTCAGGCCATGCCTCCTATGGCCAAAAATGTGGTTTCGGTCCTTATTTTAGTTTACATGATCGTCGGAATGGTTTCGTTTGTAAGCGTACTGAATCATAATTTCAAAACAACATCTCAGAATAAGGAGCTGCAAAACAAAATACTGTCCACCCAGCTAAAATTAAAAGAACAGGAGTTACTCTATCTGAAAAAACAAATTCATCCCCATTTTCTTTTTAATACGCTCAATACCATTTACGGTTTTGCTTTGGCGCAATCAAAACAAACTCCTGACATTATTTTAAAGCTTTCTAACCTGTTGGATTATATTCTCTATCAGGTTGATAAACCCACGGTAAGCCTGAAGGATGAAGTGAGCCATATCAAGGAATACATCGATCTTGAGAAAATCAGATTTCAGGATAAGAAGGGCAATCTCCGGAGAGAAACCGCGACCTATAG
>CAYNDN010000461.1:0-893 GCA_964395075.1 uncultured Lentimicrobiaceae bacterium
AACTTAATCAAAATCCAGAAAAATTTGAAAATTGAAAACTACATTTTTCTGGATTTTGCCTCTTTTTATTCAGAAAATTTTTAATACCCCGCCATAAATGACGGGGCTATTGACTTTCATTGATTTAGGAAGTAATAATTGATATTTATGAATAGGCCAAGCTAAAATTTTTTTGAATTATTGAGGTTAGATGTAAACTTTTACTTCGGTTTCGCCTTTGATAATACGCATGCCGTTCATGGCAAGCGCTTTCATTTCATCTTCACCGGGATACACATGCACGGGAGCAATTTTATGTACCCGCTCAATAATTTTATTCACAAACCATTTGGAATGGGCAATACCACCGGTAATCAGGATACCATCCACATCACCACACAAAACTGCACTCATGGCTCCAATATCTTTGGCTACCTGATACGACATAGCTTCAAATACCATTTCACTTTCTTTATCCCCATCCATCATTTTCATCTCCACATCGTAAGCATCATTGGTTCCGAGGTAGGAAACCAGGCCACCCGAACCCTTTATCATTTTCATCACCTCCTTTTGGGTGAATTCACCACTGAAACAGGTATGAACAACATCGCCAATTGGCAATGTGCCACTGCGTTCAGGCGAAAATGGCCCTTCGCCATCCAGGCCATTGTTCACGTCTATTACCCTGCCTGTGCGGTGTGCCCCAACCGTGATGCCCCCGCCGAGGTGCGCTACGATCAGGTTCATATCTTCATAAGTGCGCATAACCGATTTGGCATGTGAACGGGCTACAGCTTTTTGATTGAGGGCGTGAAAAATGGATTTACGCTGAAATCTGGCATGACCGGTAAACCTTGCAATGTCGTCCAGTTCATCCACCACAACCGGGTTGGCAATATAGGCTTTAACAC
>CAYNDN010000461.1:903-4533 GCA_964395075.1 uncultured Lentimicrobiaceae bacterium
GCTGTTCTGCAAATGCATCAGCGATAAGGCCGCCCAGGTTTGAAGCGTGTTCACCAATGGGGCTGTTTCTGAGGTCTTCCTTCATCCGTTCGTTTACCTCGTAAACGCCTGATTCGATAGGCTTGAGCAAGCCGCCCCGTCCAACAACGGCCTTCACAATATCTTCAGGTACACCGGCTTCATTGAGCTGGCTGGCTATAATATCTTTACGGTACCGGAACTGATCAGTTATCTTTTCGAAGCGGTCAAGCTCTTCGGGGTTATGCTTGATGTTCTTCAAAAAAATGGGGTTCAAATCCACGAAAACGCCAATTTTTGTGGATGTTGAACCCGGATTTATCGCTAATACGCCAATACCTTCCATGCAGTTACTCAATATTTTTTGAGATGCAAAAGTATAAAATACTTATGATCTTCAGGATTTATCCAATATTGGCTGCAAGTGCTATCGACAGAAATTTACTCTTGTCGCTATCAGAACGTGAAGTGAGCACAACCGGCACTGCAGCACCCATTATAACTGCTGCTGCTACGGCACCACCGAGGAAATTGAGCGTTTTATAGAGGATGTTTCCTGAATCGATGCTGGGTGCCAGAATGATGTCGGTGTCGCCCGCCACATCACTGGTTATATCTTTCAGCTCAGCAGATTTTTTGGAGATGGCATTGTCAATAGCCAGCGGGCCATCAATCACACAGCCGGTAATCTGCTTGCGATAGTTCATCATGGAGATGGTGGCGGCGTGCATGGTAGCTTCCATACGTGGATTCACTGTTTCAACCGATCCGACAATAGCCACTTTTGGATTCATAATGTCGAGTCCGTGGAATACCTCAACTGCATTTTTAATGATGGCGATTTTGGTTTCCAGGTCGGGCAAAACGTTCATGGCTGCATCCGTAACACCCAAAAGTTTGTGATAATATGGTGATTCAAAAACGGCTACGTGGCTCAGGGTATCACCTTTGCGTAGTCCAACTTCTTTGTTCAGCACAGCTTTCATTAAAGTTCCGGTTCCAACCGCACCTTTCATCAGTATTTCGCCTTTGCCTTCCTTGATGAGCATACATGCTTTTTGGGAAGCTTTGTTCTTGTCTTCCACATCATAAGTTTCCAGCCCGCTAATGTCGAAACTGATACGTTTGGCAATGGTTTGGATTTTTAGCATATCGCCAACCAGGATGGGTTCGATAATTCCCTGGTTTGTTGCATTTTTTACAGCCAACAGTGCATCTTCATCACCTGCTGCGGCCACTACCAACTTACGTGTTTCTCTTTGTTTGGCCCTATCGACCAGTTCCATCAAATGTTTGATCATCTTCTTAATATTTATTTTTTATGAGCTTCAATTCAAGCAGGTGCAAAAGTAGCCAAGTTATTGTTAAACGATTCACAGTTAATATGGGTTTAATCTGACAACTTTTTACAGGGAGAGATGGAAGGGTAGGAGGCGGATAAAGTGAACAAAGTGAGGTGGGCGAATGAGGAGAGGGAGGCGTGGGTTTCGGATGGAAAATGGTTTGTAAATTTTTGCGGTTAGCGGTTAAAACCCATCAAAACTCACCGAAAACAGAAACTCATTTTTTATGTCGTTTTCGTTAGGGCGAAAAATAAAACGGTAGCCAAATGCGATGGGAGCTAAAAAACGGAGTGCGTGAAAATCGAAGAACAATTCTGCCCCCAACGACTGCCATGAAACCGTTTGCCCGAAATGCAGGCCTTTGGCATAGTCGTAAAACAGGTTGCTGCGGATGCGTTTGATGTAGGCCAGTGATGAAAGGCTTAAGTCAGGGTAAATGATGGGAAAAGCATAATTGGATTTGAAACTCAGCAATTCGCTGGTATAAAGGCCGGTATGTCCCCTGGGATAATTTACTATGCTGGAAAATATAGGGTTTTCATCAAAGCGCTTTTGATAGCCCATGTAAAAATTCAAGCTGTGATGTTTGAAAATTCCGGGGAAAAACAACCTGGTTTCTGCTGAGAACATCTCACCCAATGTATCATGCTCGAAAGGTGCTGTGCGGTAATTTAAATCTACAATCTGTCCCCATTTAGGATTGATGTCCCTGAAGTTGCCTTTTAGTATATTAGAAGCATATAACCGGTGGCTTAAGGATTTGTAGTTGCTTCGATCGAATGAAACTTCAGCATCATCATCCATATCCAGTTGCAGGTATTCAAACCCGATGGATGGCTGGATGAACCGGGCATATTTGTTTGTGGTGAAATTTAACGGAACTCTCACCCGGGTTGAAAAACCGGTTTGCATCCAGGAATAGTCGATGCGTTTATTGGTGGAGTCGAAGGTGTAGGATTTTCGTTTTCCATAAGATGTTTCAAGGTCAAAGGCAGGATACCATCCTTCATACGTAAAATTGAAATAATATTTTCCGGTTTCCTCGTTCAGGTCGTACTCCCAGCCGAGGCCGGCAAATGCCGAACTCAGTATGTTTTGCGAAAGTAGTGAGATACCCGGGTTGATTTCGTAATTGTTAACATCGATAGATGCAGGTGCCCAGCTATGAAAATTAAAAAGATGCCCACACTTTGAATATTTTTTGGATTCGAAATCTGAGTTTGGAATGGCATCTGGATCAAGAATGGTATCTGCCTGATTAACCAAATCTTCATAGAGTTTCACAAAATTATCCTCAACTTTTGACAGCGGCATCAAGTTTTCGTTACTGTCTTCCAGTTCTACAATCCGGTAGCCATCAGCCTGGTAATCTGCAAAAAGGAGTTTTCCTTCATCAGAAACAAAAGGGTCGTTCAGGCCATATTCCACGGAAGTGAGTTGAGCAATGGTTTTCGAGTCCCGGTCTATTACGTACAGGTTATTTATACCCGAGTAAGCTCCTGTAAAAACAATATTGTTACCCCAAAAAACCGGTGAAGAAATATCTGTGTAGGTAGGCCCGGACAAATACTCAGTTTGTCCCGTTTCTGTATTCAAAAGCAAAATCCTGTTCCCCTGGTCGTTGATCGCTGTAACAACGAGTTCATCTCCGGAACGGTTAAATGATGGATAGGAAAAGAATTCGTTTTGAGGTGATTGAAATTCAAAAAGTATTTCACCGTTGCCGCAATCAAGTACCACTATTTTGTACTCCTGGTTTTCGGTTACCTCAACCACCACAATTTTTTGTCCGTCTGCCGTGAGGGCAGGGGCGAAATATCTGGTTTTCTTTTTCAGTACCTTAAATCTTCCTGTATTAAGATTTTTAATTTTAATAATTGAATAATTCCGTTTCTCCCAGCGGGGATCAAAAGCATATTCGGCCCATGCGATCAAACTTCCACCGTGGGTTAAACTGCCGCCCGAATAATACCCGGGTGTGTGAATGATTGTTTCATTACCAAATGGGTCAATTTCAACAAAACGCGGGATGTCATCAAGTGCCCTTTTTTCGGCAACAACTGATTCAGAGGCCGTAACATGCGGACGGGTGTAGCTCGTAAAAATGTTATTTTCAGGTGAGCGGGGTTTCAGTTTACTCAACCAGGGTATTTCATCTTCCTGGGTTTGCCAGTCTGTTTTCAGGCCGGTCATCAAATCGCGATAGAGGGTGGTTTTATTTTTCCCACTTACATCCCGGATGCCTTCCGAAAACGGAACGACCATAAGC
>CAYNDN010000462.1:0-4531 GCA_964395075.1 uncultured Lentimicrobiaceae bacterium
TTGTCTGTGTCCCTGCAAACGAACCTGGTAGCCACCGGCAAAGGTTGAAGCTACCAGCAAAAGGCTCACTGAAATTAGTAATATTCGTCTCATAAATGTTTTGATTGATTAACATTAAAGCGCACAAAAGTAGACTTTTTTTCTATGGGAAACTGAGATGATTTTTAACTTATCTTTATATGTAAATGAAATCGATAACAAATAATGAAATGATGCGGCTGGAATTGGCGTTGACAGAGATACAGACATTTAGTTAATCAATCTGCCCGGGATTTCTATTACCCCTTGAGCCTTTCAAGCATTATGTTGGCAGCCGTTTTTGAAGCACCTCTGCCACCCAGTTTGTCTCGCAGTTCTGCATAATCCTTCAACATTTGCTCCCGTTGTTTACCTTCAAAAATCAACTTTAAATGCTGAATTACAGATTTCCTGTTCATATCCCGCTGGATCAACTCTTTAACCACTTCACGATCCATTATAAGATTTACAAGGGAAATATATTTAATATCAACAATTCTTTTGGCAATTTGAAATGAGATATTACTTCCCCTATAACAAACCACCTGGGGTAAGTTAAAGAGCGCAGTTTCGAGTGTGGCAGTTCCCGATGTGATTAACCCTGCATGGGCATTATGCAGCAAATCATGTGTTGCGCCGGTAATAATTTTTATGTGATGATCTTTGGTGAGGTTTCTGTAAAACTCGTCAGGTACAGAGGGGGCACCCGCCACAACAAATTGATAATCCGGAAAATCGTGAGCTACGGAAAGCATTACAGGCAAAATCTTTGAAATTTCCTGCTTGCGACTGCCGGGGAGCAGAGCAATTATTTTTCGGTCGTCTAAATCAAATTTTTCCCGAAATGCCAGGGGCGAATTCAGGTTTGGCTTTTCATTTTCGATGGCATCAAGCAATGGGTGGCCCACAAAGTCGACATCTACATCATATTTATTATAAAAATCCTTTTCGAAAGGCAGGATTACATACATGCGTTCAACATGTTTTTTGATCTTAAAAACACGATTTTTTTTCCAGGCCCAAATCTGCGGGGAGATGTAGTAAAATACCCTGATTTTTTTTTCGAAGGCAAATTTGGCGATACGCAGGTTAAAGCCGGGATAATCCACAAGGATCAACACATCAGGATTGTATTTCAGGATATCTTCTTTGCAAAATCTGATATTTCTCAGGATGGTTCTCAGGTTGGCCAATACTTCCACAAATCCCATAAACGCCAGGTCGCGATAATGCTTTACAAGCTCACCGCCCTGTGCCTCCATCCTTTCACCACCCCAAACCCGAAAATCAGCTTCAGCATCTTTTTTTCTAAGGTGAAACATCAGATTTGACGCATGTAAATCTCCGGATGCTTCCCCGGCTATGATATAGTATTTCATCTTAGGCCTTAAAAATGAAAAATAGAATCACCATAAGAAATGTAACCACCAGGATACTTTTTCCGGTTTTATCCATTTTAATACTCACCAGATAGTATCGCATCAAAAACAGGTTTGCCGAAAGTGAAAGCAGGTAAAAACGATCGATATGAAATGGCCTTAAGCTTGCCATAGCAGTTATCAACATGAAAAGGTAGTGCAGGAAAAATAACGCCAGGAAAGGAGACACCACCGCTAAAAACGCACCGAATGCCCATGAATTTTTTCTGATCGTATTTTCCAGTTTTTGCATTGTCCAGGTTTAGTTTTCGGCTTTGGCTTGTTGCTCCATAACTTTTGCATCGCTAACAAAGCTGTAATTACTGATTTCAGAAATGGCCTCGTGAGCTGTGAGGTCGAATTGCATGGGCACCACGGCAATGTAGTTGTTTTCCATAGCCCAGGTGTCAGTACCTTGTTTATGGTCGGGATTGCTGAATACGCCTGTTATCCAATAATAATCCCTGCCACGCGGGTCTATCCTTTCATCAAACTCCTCAACCCAGGAGCCCATGGCCTGTCTGCAAACTGAAATGCCTTTTATAGGCTCATCCTGAATTTTTGGAATATTTACATTGAGACAAACACCTTTTGGCAGTCCCCGTTTTAGCACGCCTGCCGTAATCTCTTCGACGAAACTTTCGCTGTGATGAAAAATGGCATGCGGAGAATAATCATTCAACGAAAATCCAATGGCCGGAATCTCATCTATGGCACCCTCAATTACCGCAGCCATTGTGCCGCTGTAAACAACATTTATCGAAGCATTTGAACCATGGTTGATCCCGGAAACCAATAAATCGGGTTTATCTCTTAACACAATTTTGGTACCCAGTTTCACGCAATCAACCGGTGTGCCGTTGCAACTAAACTCACGATAGCCTTCCTCTTCCTCAATCAGTTTAAGCCGCAAAGGTTCAGAAACTGTAATGGCATGACTTTGGGCTGAGCGCTGTGATTCTGGTGCAACTACCACCACATCGCCAAGTTTTCGCATTATTCTTATCAGGGTTCTAATCCCGGGAGCATTAACTCCGTCGTCGTTTGTAACTAATATCAATGGTTTTTTCATGATTTAAATTTTCAAAAAAAATTACACTTTGGTAACTCCTGCAGAGATCACATATTTCATCACATCGGTAGCTGAGGCGTTGATTGGGGTTACATTCTTTGCCGGCACAATAAACAGGTTTCCCGACCAGGCGTAGGAATGTGGCAGATAAACAGCAATTTTATTTTCACTGATGCCGATTTGTGAAATATCTTCATTGGTTACAAACCCAACCTTTTCGAGCACACCATCGGCACTTACCTTAACAAGCACAGGTTTGTTGAACCTGCGTTTTTGTCCCACAAAGGCAGATAATAAATCTTTTACGGAAGTATAAATGATCTTGATGAGCGGTGCACGGCTTATCAGCCTGTCGAAATATCCTGCTACAGGACGCACAAAAAATGATGATCCTACAAATCCAACAAACAGGATGATGATCAAAACAGAAAGCACACCCAGGCCCGGTATGCTAAGGCCAAGATATTTGTCAAGGTAATCGGCGAGCAGCCCATCAACCCACACAAACAGCACATAAACAGCATAAATTGTTACTGCCAATGGCCCGATATACAGCAATCCCTGGAAAAAATAATTCGCTAATCTATTGATGAATGTTTTATTTGCCATTTCTGAATTTTGCGCAAAATTAGAAAATGATTTAACAAATGGCTGTGGCAAAAGTTGCCCATCGGATAACCGTCATTTAAAACAAAAAAATAAGCCTCTGACCCTTTCATCGGTTCAGAGGCTTGAAAACTATTTATTAAATAGCATTATTTCTTAGGTACATGTTTCAATGTTTCAACGAGGAAATCCCAGAACATTTCAACAGTTTTGATATTTACTTTTTCGTCGGGTGAGTGAGGGAAACGAATGGTAGGCCCAAACGAAATCATATCAAGGTTTGGATAAACCCCTCCGAGCAGACCGCATTCGAGACCAGCGTGTATAGCTTTGATATCAGGAATCTTTCCAAATTTATTGTTGTAGATTTCCTTCATCTCATGTAGGATCGGGGAATCCGGATTGGGTTTCCATCCCGGGTAGTCGCCATCCAACACAGTTTCACCACCTGCAAGTGCAAACACACTGTCGATCATTTCGGCAAGGTCGTATTTTGCTGAATCGACAGAACTGCGTACCAGGCTCAAAGCTGAAGCAACACCGCCTTTTACGTTTACAACAGCAAGGTTTGTTGAAGTTTCAACAAGGCCTTCCATATCATTGCTCATCCTGATAACTCCATTCGGGCAGCCATGAATAGCGTTGATAAAAGCTGCCTGTGATTTTTCATCCATCACTTGTTCTCTGGTTTCAGTAGCTTCGGCTGTAATTTTCAGGTCAGGATCAACAGTTGCATATTCAGCTTTAACCGTAGCTTCAAAATCAGCAACAAACTTCATAAAAGCATCAGCGCTGCCTTTGTTGATAGTCACAAAAGCGTGAGCTTCGCGCGGGATTGCATTGCGGAGGCTTCCACCCTCAACTTCCGAAATCTTAAGTCCGTAATCAGCAGTAGCTTTGCGCATCAGGCGGAAAAGGATTTTGTTGGCGTTACCGCGATACAATGGAATGTCGATACCTGAGTGGCCACCTTTGAGTCCGGCAACAGTAATTTTGCACGAAACGGCATCAGCAGGTGCGGCCACCTCATTGTATTTCATGCTGGAATTGGCGTTGATACCACCGGCGCATCCAATGTAAAGTTCTCCTTCATCTTCCGAATCCATATTAAGCAGGATATCACCTTCAAGGATACCAGGTTTTAGTCCGAAAGCACCAGTCATTCCGGTTTCTTCATCTATGGTAAACAATGCTTCTATCGGGCCATGCTCAAGGTCTTTGGCTTCAAGAACCGCCATGGCAGCCGCTACGCCCATTCCGTTGTCTGAGCCGAGGGTTGTACCGTTTGCGGTAACCCATTCGCCATCAATGTAGGCTTCTATCGGGTCCGTGTCAAAATTAAATTCCTTGTCGCTGTTGGCCTGGGGCACCATATCCAGATGGCCCTGCAAAACAACACCTTTACGATCTTCCATAC
>CAYNDN010000463.1:0-4530 GCA_964395075.1 uncultured Lentimicrobiaceae bacterium
AATTTTAAAATTTCCCTGCCATAAATCATCAATTATGAATATTAACAATAAAATAATACAAAAGTTGCATTGTGTAAATTTGTAATTTTGCTTCTGTTAAAGCCTGATCCATTTTTTTTAGGCAGCCAAAAGTTGCTTAAAAATAAAACCAGATAATAACCAACTCTGATTCAATTGCTTAAAATAACATTCATTTTCCTGTTTGCTGTCAGTACACTAAGCCCAATGCTGATGTCTGCACAAAAGAAATTATCAAAAGAACAGCAGCAATTTACCGACACAATACTTCCGGCAATCATCAGGGCAAATCAAGAAATATCAAAACAACGCTCCGGAATTTATTCCATCCATCAAAATTATAAAGCAAACAATGCACTCTCAGCAAAGGAATTGGAACTGATTAAAAAATATGCTGCATTGTATAAAGTTTCTCTACCTGATGACACATCCATAATACAGGTTACTGATCATCATTTCAGGGAATTATTAAAAAGGGTTGACATCATCCCGCAAAAACTTGTGCTTGCCCAGGCTGCGATTGAATCAAACTGGGGAAAATCGAGGTTTGTGAAGGAGGGTAATAATTATTTTGGGATACAGTGCTATAGGAAAGGATGTGGAATAGCTGCACTAAATGCTCAGAAAAAAAATTTCTGGGTAAAAGAATACCCAACAATTACAGATTGTGTGCGTGATTATATGTTATTATTAAATTCGAGCAAATATTACAAAGATTTCAGGGACCTGAGAATTGTAAATCGATTGAACACTGACTTACCTGATCCGTTTTATGTGGTAAAAGGATTAAAGAACTATTCTGTTAAAAGGGGAAAATACATCGACAGTCTTATTCTTATCATGAAAACAAATTTTTACAACTACTAAAATATGCAGCAACATACCATTCTACGGCCAATTGTTATTTTATTCATTGCAATAATGATAGTGTCCTGCCAGTCGGGAAAGCAGAAACCCATCGATCCGGAATCTGTAAAAACGGAAAAAAAACTCACAAAAAGCCACAAAAAATTCATCATCGACTTTTACCCTGGTGCGGTTGAAGCCAACAAAAAAATTAAGCTTCAGCGCGCAATGCTTATCAACCTTAAAAATGATTACAGGCATGTAATCGTAAAAAACCGCAAACGCGACAAGTTAAATGATATCGCGAAAGCATACCGGTTTGGTGATGATTTTTTTACGGATACCACCAGCCGCAATGCTTATGCCCAAAAAATTGACACCCTGCTTTATCACGTGGATTATATCCCCGAAAAGCTAATCATGGCTCAGGCCGTTATCGAATCCGGCTGGGGGAAATCCAAATTTGCCAGGGAAATTAACAATTATTTTGGCATTCATTGCTACACACCCGGATGTGGCCGCTCACCTTCAGGAATTGAAAATCCAAAATTTTGGGTAAAATCATTTCCCAACATTGAAACCTGTATCGAAGAATATTTGTGGCTGCTAAATACGGGTTTTGCTTATAAAGGATTACGAAAAACCAGGACTGAACTCCGCAGTAAAAATGCCTGGCCCGATGCCAAAGAACTGTCTCATGGTCTGTTGCGGTATTCAGAAAAAGGCCAGGAGTACATCGACCTTATCGATTCAATTATCGATAATTACCTTCCGCAGGATTTGCAGGCATTTGTTGAAGCAGCAAAACAACCACCTCGTGAGCCTGTGTAAATTGCCACTTTAGTTACAAGTTAACATGATTTGAACCGAGATCAAAAAATCATGGGGCTTGGTATGTAATTTTTTATAAAGATTGTTATATTTGTAACTGGCAAATTGAGAATTTAACTAAACCATTGATAAATGCAGGTAATTTCTTAAAGGGCTTCTTTCAATTTTCGAAAAACAACAACATAACAATTTTTATTTTTTTGTTTCATGAATAACAGGCTAACAATCATACCAATTTTGATTTTTATCATGGTCGAAAACTTCTGCCCTTGTCAGCCAATGATGGCTGCAACAAGTAAAATATACTCCGGAAACAAAGAAACAGTAGTAGCAGATTTTATGGCCCAGGATACGATTGTTACCGTGGGAGACCTGGTTGAATTCACAAATCTCTCATCAGGTAACCCCACCCTGTTCCAATGGCACATCGAAGGAGCAACACCATCCATCGTTTACGCAGAAAACCCAAACGTTATTTTTAACATTCCGGGTGTTTACGATGTACAGCTCATAGCCTCAGGAGCCAACGGAGCCGATACGCTGCTTAAGATTGATTACATTCAGGTTTTGCAGGAACAATCTGTTTTACCACCCGGATGGGAATACAGCACATCAGTTTCACAACATACCATCATAATCTTTCAGGAGAGCAATCCCAGAATTTTTGAAACACCAATAGAGCCGGGAGATCATATCGGTGTTTTTTATGAAGACTACAATGGAGAATATAGTTGCGGTGGTGCAGTTCAATGGGAAGGAGACGGAAACACTGCCATTGTAGCTCAGGGCGACAACTATTTTACCCCGGCAAAGGATGGCTTTATGGTAGGTGAAACTTTTACATGGAAACTGTATTCGTGGCAACACGAACAAGAATTTGCTGCCGAAGCAACCTACGACCCGCAAATGCCACTGAATATTTTTATCCCCAATGCCATAAGCCTTATCCTGGATTTGTCCGCCGGAACTGTTTTCAACATCACAATTCCACAAGGCTGGTCAGGCATATCAAGTTTTGTTCAGCCATGGTTTGCCAACCTTGATGCCCTGTTCGAACCACACCTCGATGATGTGGAAATGATATTTGACGGCACCGGACATTTTCAACCAGACAAAAACCTCAATACCATTGGTAACTGGGAAAACAAAGGTTATCAGATCAAGCTTAAAAACAGTATCACCGTGGAGTTTGCAGGATATCCCACTGAACAAAAATTTGTAAATATCAGTTACGGATGGAACATTTTACCAATTCCCGACAACTGCACATACGAAGTTGCCGAATTGCTGGACGGCCATTTAAACAAGGTTTCCATTATCAGGGAAATTGCAGGCCATAACATGTATTGGCCCGATTATGCAATTTTCACCCTCGGAGAACTCCAGCCCGGGAAAGCCTATTTTCTGCAAGCCAACGAAACCTTTATCCTTGAATTCGAGGCCTGCGAATAATAGCTAAAAAACCTCTGTTTCATTCCCTTCGATGATTTGATTATTTTTGTGGGTGATAAAAAACCAGGATTCACTTAATACCCATAAATATGAAACCTTTTACAAATCTTTCGCTTTTCCTGGCAATCTTTCTTTTCTCATCTCAATTATTTGCTGAGCAGATAACTCCCCGTGTTGCTATAAAGGTTGCCAAAAATTTTTACTGCATAAACCATCCGGAAAACAATCCTGATGAAGTAGTTGCAGTGCTTGCAGAAAAAAGAACTAACAACGGTCAAACCCTGCTTTATATCTACAATATTGATGAAGCAGGCTTTGTAATAGTTTTAGGATGGGATGGTGTGATTCCGGTAGCCGGTTATTCCGATAGCGGAGTTTTTCAAGGTAGTGAAGGAAATCAGCCGGAAGCATTTATATCGATGCTTAACATTTTTGAGAAACAGGTTGCAAAAGCTGTTGCTATGGATTTGAAACCCACATCGGAAATAAGCAATGCCTGGGACAAACTCATTTCGCCTCCGCAACAACCTGATGGAAACAGGTTAGTAGATCCGCTACTCAGCACCACCTGGAACCAGAGCTGCTACTACAACGAACTGTGCCCCGAAGATGAAAACTCACCTTATGGCTACTGCGGACATGTGCCGGCAGGCTGCGTTGCGCTTGCCATGGCACAGGTAATGAAATTCTGGGATTATCCTGCAATGGGTTCCGGCTCGCACAATTATTACGCTTCGCCTTATGGATGGCAGTCGGCGGAGTTTGGCAATACCACCTACGATTGGATTGGCATGCCCAACAGTGTTGGCAGCAATAATCCCGCAGTTGCCACTTTGATTTATCATTGTGCAGTAAGTGTTGAAATGCAATTTAGTCCTTACGGTTCAGGAGCATCAACAGTTGATGCAGCGAATGCACTTAAAAATTATTTTAATTACGATCCACAAAGCCAGTATTACAGCAAAAGTTCATACTCCGATGAGGTATGGGAATCTATGATGCGTGAAGAGCTTGATCTTGGCAGGCCGGTGATTTATCGTGGCCAGGGATCAGGAGGACATGCATGGGTTTGCGACGGATACTCGGCTGATGACTATTTTCACATGAACTGGGGCTGGGGCGGTTATGCCAATGGATATTTTTACCTTTCAAACCTCAATCCTGCCGGGCAAGATTTCAACTATTACCAGGGTGCCATCATGAAAATTGTTCCGCAGGAAGCCACAGTGGAACCTCCCGGAAATCTTGTGGCAGAAGTTGATGGCAATAATATTGACCTCAGTTGGGACGAACCCTTGGTACCAAAATGGCTACACTGGGACGATGGCACCACCAGCGGGGTGGTTTTGGGATCATTCACAGCTGCCGCCAGGTGGTCTCCCG
>CAYNDN010000464.1:0-4518 GCA_964395075.1 uncultured Lentimicrobiaceae bacterium
AAAAATGATTGTATCCAAAATTCCCTACTTTACCTTCATCCTTCATCAAAAAATGTAGTAACTTTGT
The DNA here is from genome assembly GCA_964395075.1 of uncultured Lentimicrobiaceae bacterium. Classification (GTDB taxonomy): domain Bacteria; phylum Bacteroidota; class Bacteroidia; order Bacteroidales; family 4484-276; genus SABY01. The sequence continues at coordinate 68 of CAYNDN010000464.1, forward strand.
GAAAATTAAAGCCCCAGGCAATGACATATTTTAAAGAGAAATACATTAGCCCATTCACCGACTACGGTTTTAAAAGATTGTTTGGTGAAGAGCCCAACAAAGACCTGCTCCTTGATTTTTTAAATGAACTCCTCAAAGACGAAGAAGGAACAATAACTGATTTATCATACCTGCCCAACGAAAAACTGCCCATTTCGCTTGGCGACCGCAGGGCAATTTTCGACATTTATTGTACCAATGAAAAAGGCGAGCAATTTATTGTGGAAATGCAAAAAGCCGAGCAGAATTTTTTCAAAGACAGGACTGTTTATTACTCCACTTTCCCAATCCAGGAGCAGGCCCGTAACAAGGAACGCTCCTGGGATTTTGAATTGAAAGCCGTTTACACGATCGGGATTTTAGATTTTGTGTTCGAAGAAAGCGACCCCGACAAATTTCGCCACGATGTTAAGCTAACGGAGCAGGAAACCAAGGAGGTGTTTTACAAAAAGCTCACCTACATTTACCTGGAAATGCCCAAGTTTAACAAAACTGAAAAAGAACTTGCCTCACGTTTCGACAAATGGATGTTCGTGCTGAAAAACCTTCCAAAACTCGACAGGGTGCCTGTGGCACTGAAAGAGAAAATATTCCTCAAACTATTTAAAACTGCTGAGATTGCAAAACTAAAACCCCACGAATACAAGCAATACGAAGCAAGCATAAATGCTTACAGAGATTTACACAATATTAAAGATACATACCTTAAAAAGGGCATTGAACAGGGCATGGAACAGGGCATGGAACAGGGCATGGAATTGGGCATTGAGCAAGGCATTGAAACAGGAGAAAAGAATAATGCAGTGCAGGTTGCCAAAAAAATGAAGGCCAGGGGTATGGAATTTTCATTGATTAGCGAGATGACCGGACTTTCTGTTGATGAAATCAAAAAAATATCCTAAGGATTAAACGTATTACAATGGAAGTAAGGTAGTTACGAGCTGACCCATCAATAAAAATTATCCACCATGCCCGCCAGTCAATTTAAATCCTTCTTCAAAAAATACTCAGAAACACTCAAAAATGCTGATTGCATAAAAAAGTCGTTTGATGTGTTGGACAAATACCCACTCATGCCCAGCCAGGCCATGTATGTGGTGGATTGGAAAGAACTGGAAATTATTTATCAGCGTGGCATTGAACAACTCCTTGGCTATTCTGCCAAAGATTTCTCCTATCTCCTGCATTCCGAATTCTACCATCCCGATGACATCGAGTGCTATGTCCACCTTGTTCAAATATCCAACGAATGGGCAAGAGAGCAAAAGCCAGAACCTTTCAGTGTTGAAACAACCTTCGACTACCGGATCCGGAGAAAGGACGGCTCTTTTGTAAAGGTGTTGCGCCAGAGCACGGTATTTGAAAACTGCAAGGACAAATCCATCAAAAGTGCCTTATCCATCCTTTCAGATATTTCGGATATAAAAAAGAGCACCACCGTTAACTTATCAATCCGCCATGCCAAAACAGGAAGAGTTCTGCTTGAAGAAGCACAAGCTCCAAATAAAAAACTTGCCTTTTCATTGCGCCAAATTGAAATACTTGCCTTGCTTCGCGATGGTTTATCGAGCCGCGACATTGCAGAACAGTTGCATGTTAGCCGCCACACCGTGGACACCCATCGAAGAAATATGCTAAAAAAAGCAGGTGACAAAAATGTGATTGAACTTGTTCAAATCGCCATACGAATGGGCATTATTTAACAGTGGTTTAACAGAAAATCCCTCAAATACTCAATATTGAGTATTGTTTTCCAGGGAATTTGAGTGTTTGTTTGGAGCGATCTAAATTTTAAACCCGGTGAAAAATGTGTATATATATCATCAGTAACAGGAAATTTGTAAACGGTGAATTCAGGAATTCCGGGCGTGGCAGCAGTAAAACAACTGAGATTTACCCCGTTGGATATGATTACATTAACTATAAGATTTCCTTAAATATTTTGTTATCCAACGGGGTGAACACCCATGTTACAAGAAAACAAGTTGGGAACATCACAAATCCAATTGATGATTTCGGATAATCCGCATAAGGCGCACATACATCACCCAGTTAGGGAAGATAAACGTACATTTTTAAGATAATTAAGGAAAAATAAACGTACCCGTTTACATATTCATACCATAACAACCACTAAAAACTACGATATATGAAACAAATTTTTGCAATTGCATTTCTATCATTGTTTACAGCTCTTTCTCTATTTGGACAAGATGAAAATTCAGTAATTGACGCTCCTCTTGGACTAAGAGTTAAAAAAAACGGGCAAGATTATTTAATCTACGCTAACCAAAACCTAAGTCCAAACTTTAATGATTATAGAAAATTAAATTATCAAGTATATTTTAGAAAAGTAGATTTTCCTGAAAAAGACGTGAATGGAAAAAAATATCAATTAATAACCATTCCAGGTTCCAGTCAAAAACAAGACCAAAGCGAAATTAAAACGCTTGCAGACGGAACTGTTGTTTATCCAAGAGCAGGAAAAACAGTAAGTAAAGAAGATTACGACAATAACTTTTGGATAGAAACCGAAATCATTGAAAAACATACTGATACCGAGCATTATAAATATGCTAATGATGTTTTCTCAGGGCTTTTAACTGCTCCTTTATAATACAGATTAAAACTTGGAAATGCTCCTGAATCATTAATGGATGGAGACTTCAATATTGCACCTTTCATTGGTTGGAAATGGAGATTGTCCTCAGCAAGACCTTTCTATATCGCTCCATTTGGTTTCGCAGGTGTTACAACGCTGAATTTCAACTCTGCAAACAACACCCAAATAATTGAAGCAGACAGGTTGGAAAATGGAACCGGTTTAACTTATGGTATTGGACTTTCATTCAGGTTCGGAAGTGTTTCTCCCGGATTTGTGGTTGGTTGGGACAAAGGTTTTGGAGATTTGGGCAGCGGATTTATGTATAATGATAAAGCTTGGATAAGTTTTAGTGTTAACTATGATTTCTTTAAACCAGCCAAAAATTCAGAAGGTGAACAAAAATAACGGCTGCTAACATTCAGGCAGGATTATTCGGCGAAGCCGCATTAATCTTTCCTGGTGTTGGACAGCATATCCCGTATTTTTACAGGAAAATCCCGGTGATTGAGAGAATTTTAATGTATAAATGTTTTCAACCGTGAAGCACCACCTTCATGGTTTTTCTTTATCTTACCAAACTGCACCATGCCCTTGTCTGCAAAAATCCCAAACTTTGCGTTATGCCAAAAATACTTCATTCCATATTCATATTTGCGAAATTTGTAACACTTTTGTGTAAACTTTATTCAGGACAAGACACCTGGCAGGAACTAATAACTGGCAGGTTTCATTTTTTTGCTGTTTTTAAATAATTAATTGGAGCCATGCTGATTCTTAGCGCAACCGACTTGCTGAAAATTGTTGACCATACTGAACTTGTTAATCATATTGAAACAGGACTCAGGTCGATGGAAGCCAACGAAGTGATCATGCCACAACGCATGCACCTGGATTTTGGCAATAATACTTTGTTGCTGATGCCCTGCGTGGGACAAAAATATTTTTCAACCAAGCTGGTTTCTATGTTTCCGGGAAATTCCAAAATAGGCCTCCCTCCCATTTTTGGCTCGGTGGTTTTGAATGATGGGCAAACCGGGAAACCACTCGCCATGATTGAAGGCTCGATGCTCACCGGACTAAGGACCGGGGCTGTAGGTGGCATTGGAACAAGATACACAACCAGGGAAAACATCGAAAGCATCGGGTTGGTCGGCACCGGAACACAGGGCTTATACCAGCTTCAGTTTATACTCAGGGAAAGGCCGGTATCGAAAGTTTACATCTTCAACCAGGACACAAAGGTTTACGGCGATTTCATTTCTCGAATCTCCGCAGATTTCCCCGGCACGGATTTCAGTATTGCCAAAACAACAGAAATGCTGGTTCGAAATTCCGATTTGATCATTACCGCCACAAACAGCAATTCACCGGTTTTGCCCGGTGATTCAGGAATCTTTGAAAATAAACACATTATTGCGGTTGGCTCATACAAACCCGCCATGCAGGAAATTCCGGATGAGGCTTTCAAGATTGCAACACACATTGTGGTTGACACCGAACATGCCATCCACGAAAGTGGTGACTTGATCAATCCGGTTGAAAAAGGATTGATTGCGAAAGATCAGATTATTCCAATTTCAAAAGTTGTAACAGATAAAAAAACGATTTCGAAATCCGGAACCACCATTTTCAAATCTGTTGGGATGGCATTATTTGATCTGGCTGCTGCCGGATATTTTTATCAAAAGGCGATACAATCCGGTCTGGGAACTCAGGTTGAATTTTAAACAAAAAAGGCTCTAACCTGGACTATTCATAAATTTATGTGAATTAAATTACCGCGTACTTTAGTGCGCGGTATAATAAC
>CAYNDN010000465.1:0-1592 GCA_964395075.1 uncultured Lentimicrobiaceae bacterium
GATGCTGCCAAAACTCCTTTCATTGTCATACATTGTGGCCTGTAACTGTTCCATGAAATGAAAAACATAAGGCTCGGAAGGAAAATGCTGTCTCCAAATATTTTCAACTTCTAAAATGACGCGGGCAGTATTGGCACCTGTTAGCCGAAGTATAAGGTAGTTAAAGCCATCCTGGTGCCCTTCCCGGGGAATATTGGTAATAATAAGAGGCTGGATAAGCTGCTGCATCGGTTCGAAGTGAAAATTGTCGACCACCCCAATAATTTTATGGGTACCGTTGCGGGAAATCGTTTTGCCGATGGGGTTGTCCCAGCCAAGTGACTTAGCCAATGCCTGGTTTACCAGGAAATCCGCATCGGGCTGGGCTCCGGCAACAAAGCCTGTACCGGTGCTGATACTTATTCCGAGTGTGGATAAAAAATCCTCATCCACGTCCATTACATAAAACATTTTCGAATCTTTTTGTCCTTCGGGTATATAGCCATTGCGGGTTGTCCCCTGTCCGGGGATGGCGGTGGATGCGCCGATAGCAGCAACCTCAGGTATGGATTTAAGTTCACTTTTAAGTAATTTATATCCGGCCATGGATTTGTCGCCGGTAAGGTTGAGAATCATGTATTGTGCGCTGTCGTAGCCATGCGGTTTGTTCATAAAGAAAGAAATTTGGTGATAGACCATGAGGGTACAGATGATCAATCCTGTTGCCAAGAAAAACTGAACTACCACTAAAATACTTCTGAAGATTTTGCCTTTGTTTACTTTTATAAATCCTCCCTTCAGTGATTTGACCGGTGAAAATCCGGCCAGGAAAACCGAAGGATACAATCCAGCCATTAACCCGGTGATCAGTCCGGTAAACAGGAACAGAAGAATAATTTTTACCAAAGAAATATGTTGCAAGGAAATCCCGCTGTTGAACAGCACGTTAAATCCCGGCATCATCAGTTCAACCAACAGCAATGCAATAATCAATGATAAAAAGCTGAGCAGGAGCGTTTCCGCCATGAACTGACGGATGAGGGAGTTGCGGTCGGCACCCAGAACTTTTCGAATACCGGTTTCTCGTGTACGTTTTGAGAATTGGGCTGTGGAAATATTGATAAAATTAATGCATGCAATTAGCAGAATAAAAAACCCGGTAATGGAAAAAACCAGCAGGTGATTTATGTTGCCCGATCTTATTTGGGTTTCAGCAGACTGGGAGTGCAGGTATACTTCAGCTATAGGATCGAACCCTAGAGAAATTTCAGCTCCATAATTCCGTATTTTGTAATTGATATTTTTTTCAAGAAAGGGAAAAAGTTTGTCCTGGAAAGCATCAGAACGTATCTTTTCGGATGCAAGGACGTAGGTGCTATATCCCCAACCCCCATCCCATCCCATGTAATAGCCATCCATTTTGTACAGTGAAGAAAATGATAGCAGTGCATTATATTGTATATGTGAATTTGAAGGTGCTTCATTTACAAGTCCTGTAATCCGGAAATTATATTTTCCGTTGTAAAGCAAAACTTTCCCAACAGGGGCTGCATTACCAAAATATCGGGTGGCAAATTCCGGGGTTACCACCATTGTGAAAGGTTCGTCGAGCG
>CAYNDN010000465.1:1602-4507 GCA_964395075.1 uncultured Lentimicrobiaceae bacterium
GGCTTTTCCCAGGGCGCAGACGTGCCCAGGACCGCAGCACCCGGCAGCCACCCCAGCCAGACGGAAAAAATCAGGGTGAGAAAAATACCGGTGGCAAATTCCGGGGTTACCACCATTGTGAAAGGTTCGTCGAGCGCATGTTCCGGATTTCCCTCCAACATTTTGAAACTGAAGATTTCGAAAAAGGTGGAATCTGCGAACAGCAGATCATTACTGATCAGACTGACATTACCTTCTGTGAAATAGGTTGATTTAGGTGTCGAGAGCCTGCACATCTTTTGGATTTCGGGAAATTCCTGTTGCAATGATGGCCCAATGCCAGCTGTGGCCACCGCTGAACTCTCTGTCCCATCAGCACTTTTGTCGAATATAATCACCTGGAAAATGTTGTCCTTTTGTTGGTGAAACTCATCGAAACTGTATTCATGAAAAACATACAGCGTGATAAGCAGACTGGCAGCCAATCCAACCGAAAGGCAGAAAATTTTAATGATCATTGACAGCTTCTGGTTAAGAAACTGCCGGTACATAAATTTTGGAAGGTTTTGAAGCATAGTTCACCATTTTCAGAACTTCTTTTCAAGAATTGTGCCTTAGCAATGATTAATTTTAAAGCCCTTTAATACAGCACTTAAAAGTAGAGATAGTTGATCTGCAATGTCCGGTTACGGACAAAAGCTATTCATTAGCGAACATTGAAACTCATTGCACTTGTTGATCATTTTCCGATGGGTTCCCTGTATGCATTAAGGTTGCGAATCACCCTAACAGGGATTGAGATAATGAAATCTCTGTGATGGAAAAGGAATTCGAAAAGTTTTCAGACTGATAATCAATTCAGATCATTAAAAATCCTACTTGCCGTATATCTCCCATTGGTTAACTTTCAGGTGTAGTGTGTCAGTAAATCCAAAAACATAGTTGCGGTTTGGAATCACATGGCCATTACTGTCCAACTCTTCGTATTCCCAGCTTCCGAGTGTGAATTTGAATTCGATATGATCATCGTTAGCCGGGATGGTGATGTAATAGTCCCCGTTGAGATTTTTGTTGAGGATGTAGTTTGGGCTGCCCGGATTCCAGTTATTGAATGTGCCTGTGATGTAGATGTGCCTGTCAGGCGGTGTATTTTCCGGAACTTCTTCAAGAAATATCACAGCTTCATCCTGCCGGAGTCTGGGTTTGTCGAGCCAGTTGGCAATCCTGATTCTTATGGTATCCCTACCGTTGTATTCGAAATAGCGGTTTGGAATGATATTTCCACTTTCATCCACTTCCTGGTTATCCCAGTCGCCGCGGGTAATTTTGTATTCGATGGTGCGCGGTGCTTCGTTCAGGGTTAAATAGTATTTTCCATCGTTGTTGATTTTAAAGCGATGTTTACGTTTACTGGAATTCCATCCGTTTATTGAACCTGCAAGATAAAGTTCGGCATTTCCCGGTGTTGAAGATGGTAGATGCTCAATAAGAAATGTGTAGGATGGCTGTTTTTTGGTAGTTTGATCGAGCCAGCCGTGGATGGTTAAAAACAGGGTATCGGCACTGCCAAATTCAAACTTTCGGTTGCCCATTTTGTACCCTAGTATATCCACCTCTTCTTTCGACCAGTCGCCTCTTGTAATTTTAAATTCGATAAAGTCCGATTTTCGGGGAAGGTTGTATTGATACAAGCCGTTTTCATTGATTTCAAAACGATTTTTTGGATCTTTGGGATACCAGCCATTGAATGATCCGGTGAGGTAGATGCCATCATTTTCAGGGGTTTCAGCAGGAATTTCGTCTAAAATGATGGTTACACTGTTTTGCGGAACGTCCACAATGTCTTCCCAGTTTTCCACATCAATAAAAAGGGTATCGGTAAGGCCAAACATAATTTGCCTTTTTTCAATTTCAAACCCATATTTATCAGCTTCGGCCGTTAGCAGGTTGCCACGGGTAACCTTAAATTCCAGCAATCTTTCCAGTCCAACCCGAGGCAGTTTAATCATGTATTTTCCACTGTTGCTGTCGCGCTGCAAAAATGATGAGCTGTCGGGCGACCATTCGTTGAAGTTTCCGGCCAGGGCTATGGGTTCATTTTCGGGTGTGTTGGTCGGAAGCTTTTCAACAACGATGGTGAGTTCTGGGCAATCAATGGCTTCCAGGTCTTTCCAGCTTAAAACATCCACAGCAAATGTGTCCTGTTCCGTGTAACTAAATTGCCTGTTGTTGATGTCGTAACCACAGATATCCGTTTCAACACTCGACCATTCTCCGCGTGTAATCTTGAATTCAAGCTTCCCGAAACCCCGTGGCAAGGTGAAATAATAGTTGCTGTCGGCACTCATTTCAAGCCTGAACCTTTCGTCACCCGGATCCCAGCGGTTGAAATTCCCTGCAACAAAAATCCCTGAACCGGGAGGTGTATTTTCCGGAATGTTTTCCAGTTTGATTACAGGCCTTGAGCAGGCTGCCGCAAAAACAACAAGCAATAAAATCCATGCAGGTGATTTAAAAAGATGTGTGGTATGTTTTGATTTTTTAATCATTTAAAAGTTCAATTCAAGTAGAGTTATGAGTTTAGAAATTAGAATTACGAATTTAGAATTACGAATTACAATCAATGACCATCAATGACGCGAAGCGTTGAGCGCATAGCGCATAGCGAAAAAAAATGACCATCAATGACGATCAATGACAATAAATGACCAAAAATGACGGCTTCAGCCCAATGACCATCAATGACGCGAAGCGCTGAGCGCATAGCGCATAGCGAAAAAAATGACCATCAATGACAACAAATTGAGCGAAGCGAAATCCCGAGAACGAAGTGATTCGGATGACAATCAATGACCATCAATGACTATCAATGACCATCAATGACTATCAATGACCATCAATGACCATCAATGTTTATCAATGACCA
>CAYNDN010000466.1:0-4489 GCA_964395075.1 uncultured Lentimicrobiaceae bacterium
TTGGCAAAGACCCGGCTGATATCCGGCAACTGAATTTTTATAATGAAGACAATGGATTGGTTACACATTATGGCCAGAAAATAATCGAAAACAGGTTGGGTGTAATAGTTGAGAAACTGCTGAAAAAGTCCGACTATTACGCACTTCGCAAGCAGGTAAACCTTTTTAACGCGGAAAACAAATTTTACAAAAAAGGGCTGGCATTAACGCCTGTGAAATTCGGGATATCTTTTACCACCAGTTTCCTGAACCAGGCCGGAGCACTTGTACATATTTACAAAGATGGCTCTGTGCAGGTAAACCATGGCGGTACGGAAATGGGCCAGGGCCTCTACACAAAAATCCTGGATATTGCTGCTGCAGAACTGGGGATTGATCAAAACCAGATCATCATAACCCCAACCAACACTTCAAAAGTTCCGAATACCTCGGCAACGGCTGCATCATCAGGGAGTGATTTGAATGGTATGGCAGTAAAAAACGCCATCGACAAACTCAAAAAACGATTGGTGCAAGTGGCAAGGAAACTTCTGAACAACAAATACAACACTGATTTCACAAAGTCAAATATTGCATTTGGCAACAACCGGATCATTAACTCTCAAAATCCTGATCAACACATCGAATTCCAAGAATTGATCAGTTCAGCATATCTCTCACAGATCAGCCTGAGTGCTACCGGTTTCTATAAAACTCCCGGTATTTATTACGACAAGGAGAAGGGCAAGGGCACGCCTTTCCATTATTTTGCCTACGGAATGGCCGTTTCAGAAGTTTTGCTGGACACACTTACCGGAAATCATCAAATAACCAAAACATACATTGTTCATGATGTGGGAAGCTCAATAAACGAACGCATGGACCGTGGCCAGATTGAAGGTGGATTTGTGCAGGGAGTGGGTTGGTGCACCACCGAAGAGATAAAGTGGAGCGACAAAGGTTTGCTGCTCACACATTCACCTGACACCTATAAAATTCCGGGTGTACGTGATATTCCTGAAATCTTTGAAGTGGAACTCCTGGAAAACAAACCCAATCCAGGCACAATACATAACAGCAAGGCCGTTGGAGAACCCCCTTTCATGCTGGCATTTTCGGTTTGGCTGGCCATCAAGGATGCAGTTAGTGCCGTTGGTAATCATAAAATTGAACCGGATTTTAACCTGCCGGCAACCAACGACCAAATCATCCTTTCGATTGAAACTATAAAACAGCAACTAAGTACTTAAAAACATTTTACCGGAAACACGAACCATGTTCTACCTCATTCTTTCCATTTTACTTTCCACACTGATCATTATCACCTTCAAGGTTTTCAATAATTTTAAGATCAGTGTTGTACAGGCAATCACAGTGAATTATCTGATTGCATGTTTGTTTGGATTTGCTAGTGAAACAGGCAGTTTTAATCTGACCACATTGCCACAGCAACCCTGGTTCTACTTTTCCATAATCATGGGATTATCTTTGATAGTGGCCTTCAACCTATTTGCACTTTCGGCACAAAAAGCGGGGGTTGCTATTACGGCCATTTCCAGCAGAATGTCGGTTGCAATCCCTGTGGTTCTTGGTTTCATTCTTTTTAGTGATTCATCAGGCATCGTAAAAATCACCGGAATTGCCCTTGGCCTCCTGGCATTTTATCTGACCTCTAAAAAAGACAAAACCATTAAAGTAAACAGGAGCTACCTTTTTCTGCCAGTGATTTTGTTTTTCATGGTGGGCATCAACGACTCGCTGATGAAGATTGCCGAGCACTATTACCTCACAGATGATTTTGTTCCGTTCCTCGCCACGTCCTTTGGGTTTTCCCTCGTGTTTGGATTGATCGTATTCGCTTTCCGGACATTAAAAAACAGGAAAAAGTTGGAGATAAAAAATATTGTTGCCGGAATTTTATTGGGTTTACTCAACTGGTATTCAACATTATTTGTACTCAAAGGGCTGGACGCGTTTGAAATATCGCTGTTTATGCCCGTTTATAACATTGGGGTTGTTGCACTTGCATCATTAACCGGATTTGTAATATTCAGGGAAAACCTCACCAGAACTAACTGGATTGGTATTTTTATGGCGATAGTTGCCATAATGATGATAGCAATCAACAGTTATTAACCTGAACTATAAGTCCAATAAAATCAATGTAAATTTCATATAGTCGCAGAGATAGTGTAACTTTGCTGACCGCAAAAAAATCAATGAATTGAAAATCACCAGCATTTTTATACCATTATTAATTGCATTTCTTATATCGGGAATGGTGCATCCTTTAGTTGCACAAGATCACGAGCCTGATAGCATACTCAAACTTAAAGCCAGGCTGGACGTGGTAAGTGGGACAGAGCGAATGAAGGTGTTGGAAAAATTGTCAGAATTCTATACAGGCAGGGTCTCAGCCCTGGCAACCGGCTATGCCACACAATACCTGAAACTGGCCAAGCTCAATAATTCCTACACCGACCAGGCAAGGGCTTATAATATTTTGGCAAGCATCCAGAAATTTCAGGTGGATTACAGGCTTGGATTAAAATATAATTTCAAAACACTGGAAATCTGCCGCAAAGTAGGCGATTCTGTTATGATAGCCAAAGAACATTTCAGGATTGGTGATAACTATACTTTCCTTTACCAGTTCGACAGTGCTATACTTTATATCGACTCAGCATATCAGTTTTTTAAAAAAAAAGACAAACCTTTCCAGATTTTCAGGGCTAACCTGCAACTTGGCAAGGCTTTATGTATGCACGATAAAAACAGCGAAGCAATTGATTATTTTGTTAAGGCATTAAAACTTGCTGTTGAATCCGGGGATGCAAATAACATAGCCTGGATAGAATACTGGGCCGGATATTGTAAAATTAAGTTGGGTGATTTTGATGAAGCTGAAGAATACCTGATCAGTTCAATTGAAAACTACAAACGATCAAATAGCATACCCGGCAAAATCGGTTCACAACAGGCTCTTGGTGAATTATACCTAAAAACAGGAGATTTCGCCAAGGCCTATGAATTGTTTTTTGAGGCTCACCAGGACCTTGAATATGTGCTGGGCGACCGTGGAACTAAAAATTACATGGCACAATATTATGTAAATATGGGCGAAATCCATTTCAATATCGACCTTATGGAAACTGCCCTGCAATATTACGACTCGGCAACCCTTACTGCCAGTGAAACCAAGCTCGATAGTAAAATTGCGATGGCCAATACCCGCAGAGGAAGGGTTTATTTTTGGACAAAGGATTTTGATCATGCTGCATTTTATTATGAGGAGGCTCTTACATATTACCAAAAATCCGGATCAAAATACAATATTTCCGATCTGCTAAACAAGTTAGGCGGCGTGTATCAGTATCGGGGGGAAGTTGAACAAGCTATTACTACGTACAGGGAAGCAGTGGCGATTAACCAGGAAATTGAAAACAAATTCGGGCTGGCACAAAATCATTTTAACCTGGCATCATGTTTCAGAATTACCGGAGATTTAAATGCCTTAAAAAATGAGTTGGAGCAAGGTATAAAATATGCGCAGGAAGTTGGGGTTGATCATTTATTACTTAAATATTACAGCAACTTTATATACTACTGCGAAGCAAGCGGACAGCATGGGGTAGCCCATGATTATTTTAACAAATACATTCCTTTATCACATCAAACCAGCCAAAAAACCAAATTAAACCTCTCGCGCTTACTCATAGGGCTTTACACCAACAAACTTGCTCAGGAAGCAAAAATACACAACCAGCAACTTGAACTTACTAAACTTGAATCTCAACGAACGGAACTGCAAAAAAACCAACTCATAATTATCGCTGCACTCACCCTGCTTATTTTGTTGCTGATAGCCACACTGCTGATAAACCGCATAAGGGCTACAAAAAAACTTGAAAAACGTGTAAACGATCGCACACGAGAACTCAAAGAAAACGAGCAAAAACTCATCGAAACCAACGAAACCAAAGACAGGCTCTATTCCATTATTGCCCATGACCTGAAGAGCCCGTTTAATTCGCTCATTGGATTTTCGAACCTGCTACACGATGAATATGATGATTTTTCGGAAGGAGAAAGAAAGCAGTTCATCGAAATCGTTAGAAACAACGCTGAGGAAATATTTGCCCTGCTCGAAAACCTGCTGGACTGGACACGCAAGAGTTCTCAAAATATGAAGTTCAAGCCTATCAGGATCGATCTTCAGAAAATCGTGAAACAAACCATTCAATTGCAGGAAAAAAATGCCGCCCTCAAAAAAATCGAGATCGAAAATAACATTCCGAAAAATACCTTTGTCTTTGCTGATGAAAACATGCTGAGAACAGTTATCAGGAACCTGGCCTCCAATGCCATTAAATTTACCAACGAAAATGGTAAAATAAGATTCAATGTAAAAAGAAACAATGGTTTTGTTGCATGTTCAGTTACAGATACAGGGATCGGCATGTCGCAAAAAACCATTGACCGGCTTTTTGACGTTACGAAAAACATGAAG
>CAYNDN010000467.1:0-4479 GCA_964395075.1 uncultured Lentimicrobiaceae bacterium
ATGATCACTGATCGTATCGCCATGCGCTTTGTTGACGATTTTGAAAACTATTGTTACAATGTCGTTCAATCTGTTCATGGCATGGTTGATGAGCCCATGATCGACATCCTGGATCAGATAAATCAGCCTACACTGATTGTTTTTGGAGAAAATGACAACCTGATCCCAAACAGGTTTTTAAATCCCGGGAAAACGGTAAGCATAGCCAAAATCGGAGATGAGAAAATTCCAAACAGTGAGCTGGTGATCGTTCCGAAGGCCGGACACTTTGTGCAGTTTGAAAAACCCGGGGAGTTTAACAGCGCAGTAAAATCATTTTTAGGTAGGGAAAGGTAAAATTTTATCATTTGTACTTCTGGAATTAACAACCATATCAACCTTTCATGAATTTCCGCACTGAAACAAATCAAACATCCCACATCGGACATCGGACATCGGACATCGGACATCTTAAACCCTCCTCTGTTCTTTTGTTTTAGAACAATGATAGCTTCACATACTTTTTGGGATTGGCCTCAATGTCTTCGAGCAACTTTCTGAGGGCTGTCGTAGAATTTTCCAGCTCAATATAAAGGCTGTCGTTGGTCATGAGCTGGCCCAGCGTACCCTCGCCACTATTCACTTTATCGGTGATAGCATTAAGACTGGCTATGGCCTTTCTGGCTTTACGCATGGTTTCAGGAATTCCGGCACTGTTCAACGAATCGCTGAGTGCGGCAAAATTTTCAAGGATTGCAGTGATATTATCATTATTGGCATTTAGATTACCTGAAATCGATTCCAGGTTGTCCATAATGGTTTTAATCTTTGGTTGGCCTTCGGTAAGAATGTGATCAATTCTTGAAGTGGCATCCTCAGCATTGGTAAGTGCGTTTTTTATTTTCTCAATTGTGTTGGAGAGGTTGGTCCGGGTGTCTTCATTAAATAATGACTGGATATCTGTCATGGTTGAATCAACAGAACTGATCAGTGCCAGTGCCTTTCGCTTAAGGGGCTCTACCTGTTCATTAACCTGCGACATGAGACTTTGCTCAAGCTGAGCCGTAATGGTATCGTAATTCTCCGTATTTTCCGATGAATCACCAAAAATTATTTCAATGGCTTTTGTTCCCAGCAAGTCGGTACCTTTGATGAGTGCAACAGAATTTTTAGGAATATCAACCTCATTCTGGATGTAAATTTCAACAAGAATTGTTGAGGTTCCCGGAATGAAATCCAGGCTGCTAACCTTCCCGATATTCAACCCGTTAACCAAAACCTTGTTGTCTTTCTCCAGGCCGTCCACGCGATCGTAAACCGCATAAAGAAACCTTTTACCTGATAGAATATCAGTGCCTTTGAGCAGGTTAAACCCCCAAATAAAAATTGCTATGGCGATAATAAAAACAAATCCGACTTTAAATTCTTTTGATACTTTCAAAACCCAAACATTTATTTGTGATTAAACAAAACTACTACAAATTTGGTGAAACCGGTAATTAATAATCTGGCCGACTTTATTCATGAAGTTTATGTGAATACATAGGTTTGAATAATACAAGTTCGAGTCATATTATCAGATTACAAAATCAACAACGTTAAAAGGATTCATTACTTGCCCCGGTGGTACAAAATAATCTGCTCATAAATCTTCATGAAATTGCTGTAATTATTGATCATTTTTGAGGTACATACAATCATTTGTTTTCTTGATCAACTTCAGCAGAACTGTGTTTATCATGATAATGCTTATATTCCAGTATCGCATCAAAAACTGCGTGAGCAATTTTATCCTGGTTTTCCTGATCCAGTAGATATTTCTCTTCAGCAGGATTACTAATAAAACCGGTTTCTATCAAAACTCCCGGCATGGTAGTGAGATACAACACTACAAACCCGGCCTGCTTCACACCGCGATTGTACATACCTGCAGTGTGCTCCAGTTTATCCTGCAACATCATCGAAAATTGAATACTCTGATCCAATGTTGAACTCTGAAACATATTAAGCATAATATAATCTTCATCCGAATCAGGATCAAAGCCGTCATAAGTTTCAGCATAATCATCCTCCATCAAAATGGCTGCGTTTTCAGTTTTAGCCACATTCAGGTTCTCATCCGATTTATGAATCCCCATCACATAAGTTTCTGAACCAAAATATTTTGAATTGACATTGGAATTGCAATGGATGGATATAAAAAGGTCGGCATGGCTTTCGTTTGCAATTGTTGCTCTTTCGTGCAAAGGAACCAGCCGGTCATCCTCGCGGGTATAGATTACTTTAACATCTTTCAGGTTCATTTCGATAAGTACACCTATTTTTAAGGCCAGGCTTAAAACAATATCTTTTTCTTTGGAAACGCTCCCTAATGCCCCGGAATCAATCCCACCATGGCCCGCATCAATTACGATTTTATCAAACTGGTTATCATTATTTTGCGCAAGCAGGTTGTTGTGCAGAAAAAATAAAGTGAGTGAAAAGATAAATATGAAAATGTAACGTTTCAGCATTGGGTTTAAGAAAACGGGGTAATCATTTAAGAATTTTCCCTGATAAATCAACAAATTACAAAATTATAAAGGCAACCAAATTAAAACGGTTTTCATCTGAAATATTATCGAAGATTTGAAATTTGTATTGATTGTAGCACGAAATTTGAAATCAATCGTAAAACACCCACAAATTACGTTACTTTGCATTGCCGACATGTATAATAGTGTTGAAAAGCTGAATTTGAAAAAAGCACCGGTAAAATACAACGTTTCACCTTATGAAACAAAAAGATTGAGAAAGCGGAGGTTTCATCTACGCCCGGCATTTTTTATCTTGCTATCAGTCATGTTATTTGGGCAGTTTGTTAAAGCGCAGGTTGATACCACAGCCCAAACACCTGACAGCATAATCACCAACTATTACCAAACCCTTTCCGACAGCCTCAACCACACAGCCGCACAGGATAGCACATCGCCGGTGAATGATACGATTGCAGAAGAAACTGAAAATGTGGGGCTGGAAGCTACCGTTAAATACAAATCTTACAAGCGCATTCATTTCGACATCAAAAAAAGAAAAGTTTACCTCTATGAAGATGCGGTGATCGAATACGGCTCCATCGAACTCAAAGCGGATTACATTGAGATTGATTTTATGAACAACGAAGTGTATGCCAAAGGCGTACCCGACTCCACCGGCACTATGCAGGGTGAGCCTGAGTTTACTGAATCGGGTCAAAGCTTTGAATCGGAGGAGATGCGGTATAATTTTGATTCGAAAAAGGGATTGATTCGCAGCGTGATCACCCAAAGTGGCGAAGGTTACCTGCATGGCGAAAAAATAAAAAAAATGGATGATGATCGCATCAATATTGCCCATGGAAAATATACTACCTGCGACCTGAAGCACCCACATTTTGAATTCAGATATGCAAAAGCCCAGCTCATCCCTGGCAATAAAATTGTTTCCGGGCCGGCCTACATGGTCATCGAAGGGGTGCCTACACCACTGTTCATCCCGTTTGGTTTGTTCCCCGACAAAGCCGGACAAAGATCCGGGGTCATCATTCCGGCATTCGGCGAATCGGCCAACCGGGGATTTTTCCTGGAACGCGGGGGCTACTACTGGGGTATCAACGATTACATGGATTTTACCGTTACCGGTGATATTTTTTCGAGTGGCAGTTGGGCTGTCAGACCTACTTTCCGCTACACCAAACGATATAGGTTTAGCGGGAATTTCGATTTTAGCTATGCCAAAAATATTCTGGGCGACCGCGATTCCCCCGACAAGGAAGTAAAAAATGACTTCACCGTGCGCTGGACACATAACCAGGACCCAAAAGCCAGACCCAACAGCCGTTTCTCAGCAAATGTGAACATTGTTTCTTCTACATTTAACGACTTCAACCTGTCGAGCACCCAGGCCTATTTGTCCAACACATTTCAATCAAGCGTATCGTATCAAACCAGTTTCAACAACAATATGTTCCTGTCGCTTAATGCTACTCATCAGCAAAATACCCTCGACAGGTCAGTGAATATTTCATTACCCACCCTGACTTTCAACACCAGGCAGTTTTACCCTTTCAGAAAGCAAAAGCAGGTGGGCCAACCTAAATGGTACGAAAACATCAATATGAAATACTCCTTCAACGCCGACAACCGCATCAGCACTAAAGACTCATTGCTGTTCAAACCCGGTTGGGAGGAAGACTTTAAATTTGGCGGTAAACACACCATTCCAATCAGCAGTTCAGTAAAACTGCTGAAATATTTTAACATCACCAATTCAGTAAATTACACGGAGAAATGGTATCCCTATACCATAAGTAAATCCTGGGTTTCCGACACGCTTTTCACCGAAACCGACACTACTTATGGTTATCAGCAATCCGACACGATCAGGAAATTTGCATCCGCACGGGAGTTTTCATTCACCTCCAGCCTGTCAACCAGGCTTTATGGCATGTACCAGTTCAAAAAAGGACCGGTTACAGCCGTA
>CAYNDN010000468.1:0-4476 GCA_964395075.1 uncultured Lentimicrobiaceae bacterium
CGCGCTTTGGGCAGGTTCAGGATAAAATCTTTCGGGTCGTAATGATGGTTGAAACCGTTTACATAAATATTATTTACATCAAGAAGCAGGTCGCAGTCAGCCTCCTCCAGCACGGCATTTATAAATTCTATTTCTTCCATTTCACTTGCAACCGGCGTATAATAACTTACGATCTCAATCGCGATTTTTCGTTCCAGGACTTCCTGTACTGTTTTAATCCGTTCAGACACATGCCTCACGGCATCTGCCGTAAAAGGAATCGGCAACAGGTCGTACAGGTGCGCATTGTCGCATTTTGCAAAACTCAGGTGTTCCGAGTAGAGGCGTGCATTTGTTTCTTTCAAAAACTGTTTGACCTGCCTGAGAAAATCAAAATCCAGGTCGTCGGGGCTTCCTATCGAAAGGGATAAACCATGAGTAAACAAGGGATATTTTTCGATGGCCCGGTTAAACAGTTTCTTCCAGTACCCGCCAATGCCGATCCAGTTTTCCGGAGCAACTTCAATAAAATCAGGTGTTAACGCATGGCTATCTAAAAATTCTTCTGCGAAATCTTTTCTGAAACCAATTCCAGTCATAATGCTATAAATTAAAAGGTGTTCTTAACATTTTTTGGATGAAATTTTGATCGGCTAATACATCGTATTTATCAAACAGTCGGCGTCTGGCAGTACCCGGAGGGCAGTAATATTCGAGAAGTAGCAGATTAATTTAGTTTATTAGTATTTATAAATAGTTTCTCCGTAAGGCATGGATACTGCTGACTGCACCCTGGCGGCTTCCCGGGTGTTTCACTCAATAATCTTGTAAAAGATTTAGAGTATTGCCACACCCGGGTTGCCGGCAGGTTTGAAATTTACAATGTTATTCTACGCCGCATTTTCCCTCACCACATTTTCCTTCTTTGCTTTTGCTTTCTTTCGAAGCACTTTTCTTTCCTTCCAGTTTTTTATCAGATTTTTTAGCGGCTTTACTGTCGCCACATTTCCCTTCGCCACATTTTCCTTCTTTGCTTTTGCTCTCTTTTGCCGTGCTGTCCGATTTCAGCTTGGCGGCTGACTTTTCCTTATCCGCTCCACATTTTCCCTCGCCGCATTTGGCTTCTTTGGTTTTGTTCTCGGCATTCTTTTTTACTTTCGATTTTTTTGTTTTTTCGCCACAACTCAGTTCATGGAAGTAAGTCTTGAAATCCGCTTCTGCCTGATTAAGCAAATTTGTCCGAATTTCTGAACCCGAACCCAGGTCGCGATAGCTGAACAGGTTTGTTTCTGATGCATTCAATGATGTTGTTCCAAGCAGGGCGCCGGTGATCAGGCTGCCGGTGATCATTAATTTCTGTTTGTTTTTCATGATTTTCAAATTTAAAATGAGTAAATAATTGTAATATGATAAATCAGTAGCTGATCCCGGCCATACCTGACAAAAAAAGTTTGAAAAAAAATGGATTTAGTTTTAAATGTTTGAATATCAATTGATAATCCGAATATTTTTTTTGAAAAACAAAATAATCATGCCTTTGTCAATGTAATAGGAAGTAGAGGGCATACACCTTATAATTATAAAATAGGAATAGGCCTGGTGCAGGATATGTAACTTTTTTGTCAGGCCTTCAAAAACATCCTACCAATTAACCAGGTGATTAAAAACATTAAAAATTCGATCATTATGACAAGAACAACAAACGTAACTTTTTCAGATTCAACAACCACCAAAGTATTTTTAAAGGTATCAAATCATTTCAAGATAAATCTTCATCTAAATAACATGAACATAAAAAGCAAAAGGAATAAGGTTTTACATCTTTTTCTTCTGACAGTATTAATCATCCAACTCTCAAATACTATGAAAGCACAAAATTATCGAACTGCCAAAGAAGCCAAAGGGCTTAGCGTTGGGGTAACAGCCCCGGCATTCAAAGCTAAAGATGCAAACAACAAAGATTTCTCGCTGAAGGAGGCACTAAAAGAGGGACCGGTGGTCATGATCTTTTACCGGGGCTTTTGGTGCCCGGTATGCAACAAACATTTGGGTCAGATACAGGACAGTCTGAAACTGATCGAGGAAAAAGGAGCAAAAGTGATTGCCGTTTCGCCCGAAAAACCTGAATATCTCGGCGTGATGGCTGAAAAAACCGGTGCAGAATTCACATTGTTGTATGATGATGGTTATAAAATCGCAGATGCTTATGATGTGACTTTTAAACCCTCAACAGCAACATTATTTATGTATAACACCGCTTTGGGGGCAAAGCTAAAAGAAACCCACTCCGACGATTCGCAGCGCCTGCCCATACCGGCAACCTACATCATAGGTACAGAAGGGAAAATCGTGTGGCGGCAGTTCGATCCTGACTACAAAAAACGATCAACCGTGAAAGATATAACAGCTGCAGGGATACTGTTCCGGAGGTGAAAGATATATTGGATTTTTTGTCAGGATATGATTTTTAAACAGACTATTTGACCATCTAAACATTTAAAACTTTATACAATGAACTACATGAGCATTTATCAAACAGCAAAAGACAAACTTGGAAAGCTTAACGATCTTCCCCCGCTTTTTTTCCGCTTAGTGCTGGCCTACGGTTTTTACATGCCGGCCATGATGAAATGGGGCGATATTGGTGCCATTGCCGAATGGTTTGGCGGCATGGGCATCCCATTTCCAACCCTCAACGCCTACCTCGCCGCCACCACAGAACTGGCTGCTGTAATACTGCTTCCGCTGGGACTGGCTACACGTATTATCTCTATTCCATTGATCTTTACCATGATCGTGGCCATCGTAACCGTGCACCTCGGCAATGGCTTCAATGCCGGCGACAATGGTTTTGAAATACCGCTCTACTACATCCTGATGCTTTTCGCCTTGCTGATGAATGGTGCAGGTAAATACAGCCTCGACAACCTTATTAAATCGAAAATGACAAAATGAAAATCATTGCATTGACAATAACCACCATCTTAACCCTCAGTAGCTGGGGGTTATTGATGGGTCAGGATATAAGCCAGATATCTGTTAAAAACGAAGGAATTCAGTTTTTTGATGGAACCTGGAAGGATGCACTGGCGTTGGCAGCACAGGAAAATAAGCCCATATTTTTGGATATCAGCACCAAAGGCTGTTCTCCATGCAAAAAGCTAAAACGCGAAACCTATACCAACGAAAGCGTTCAACGTTATTTCACCGAAAACTTTATCAACGTAAGTACTGACTTAAAGGATGGAAAATTCCGTAAAATTATCCGCCAGCTTAAACCAACTTCCTATCCATCACTCTTCTTTATGAATAAGAATGGTGGTCCCATTGCATATACGGCAGGGTTTTTAACACCAGCGGAACTGCTCTCGATAGCTGCTGAGGGCTACAAAAATATCAGCCTTAAACATTAGAGCAAATGCCTTATCCTGGGAGAACTTCCCGGGGCTTAATTGATCAGAAGATCACATTTTTTTATCAATAAACAAATCTAGTATTAATATTAAAATTTACTTACACTATGAGAACACTTTTTCAAAACTTAGTAATGCTTTCACTTATCCTGATGGCAGTCAACACCACTGCACAGGTAAAGGTAACTTCAACCGACATTTTTAAAACCAGCGATCAGATGCTGCTGGCCAATGAAATTTTCGAGAGCGGCGAACCTTTTGCCGAAGAACTGGGCTACGACCTGGATAATCTCGACCCCATGATGGTGGATGCACCCGATTCAGTTTCATACGCGTTAGGCATCGAAAATTATGAATATTCCCGCTACCTGCTTGGTACGGTAATATCCCGTTCAGGCATTGGCCTGCACATGGTTTGGGCACCCATGATTGCCCAAATGGCTGCCATGGAACCCGATGATTTTGATGGTTCCTTCACCGGCGGTATGCCCAACGGCTATAAAGAAGATGATGAACTGATGAAAAACATCATGCACTTTGGCATGTTGACCAACCAGGCACCTCCCATGAACGCCTGGCCGCAGTTTGCCGATTTCGAAAGTGGCGATCCGCACCTCCCACAACCTGCCCAACCCGGGTTTGAGTGGGATTTTTCGAGTTTGCGCTGGGACAGAAGCCAGATGAGTAAAACATTAAATCCCGCAGCCATGGGGCAATCATTGCTTAAACAATACTTCTGGGCTCAGGACATGCTTGGTGGTTTCCATGATGGTGATGACGAACCTGTTACCCCCGATGGAGTCAATACACCTGATTTCCCCGATAGTCCGGATTTCGATCCTGATAATAATATTTATTATGGCGGTGATGCGCTGGATGGTTTCATCGGCATGGTGCTGACCGCAGAATCCATCAACAAAACATTGTTCCTGATCAACTCGCTGGCCTACGATGGCAATGTCATCATTCAAGGACTCGATTTAGCCATTCCGCAAGGGCAAATCACCACGCTGGTTGGACCTAACGGCTGCGGTAAATCTACCCTGCTGCGTTACCTGGCCTATTATCTGGCTTTGGCGGCCCA
>CAYNDN010000469.1:0-4476 GCA_964395075.1 uncultured Lentimicrobiaceae bacterium
AAGCCAGTTACTCACCTCGCGAATTCCGCAAGGGTGACAGCGGAATTTTCGCAAAGGCAGCACAACCGCCAAAAGCAATTCACGGGGTGAATAATTCCATAGCCCGTTGCTTCAGCGCCGGGATATAAAATCACAAATTAAAATGAAAAAAGTGCATTAACGCCCTTCCCCCTCCGATTTGCGTTAACCCGTCCACCCGGCCATAACTCGCTTATCAGCCAAGCAAGTTGATCGGGCTACGGATAATTAAAAGGGATCGCAGCCTCAACCGCAGGGAGAGGATCGCAGCCCTGAAGCCAAGCCCGGTAAGCAAGCCCACAAATTCCACATTGGAAGTTGCAGATTTTCTGCGGAAGCAGCACAACCGCCAAAAGCAATGCGCGGGGTGACTCAAAAATCCTACCCCGTTTCTCTCCAAAAAGCACCCGCCAAACCCCAAAAATTACCTTTCGTTCTCCACCCTAAACCTTAAAATATGTTAAATATTTAACATTTTTTAAAAAGTCTTTAACAGCGTTTTTGGTACGTTCATTTAAAAATTCTAAACGTTCATGCACGAATTTGCTACAAAACGCTACCTCCATTACACATACATCACACCTGTATATGTTAGCTGAATAAAAAATCTTGCCTTAGGTTTGGCTTTTAAAGCTATTGAAATCAGTACCAAATTATTCAAATAATTTATTCATTAAAAAAACATGGAATATGAAAAAGACTTACAGAACAAATTTGATTTTAACCGGTGCAGTATGCTTTTTACTCTCGGTTTTTGCGTTGAACACAAAAGCACAATCTTACACCCAAAGTAGCAAGGTAACGGATGAAGGTTTTCAGGCCAAAACATTCTATCCGCCCGAAAACCTGGTTGCAACATTAAACACTCCAAATGTGGAATTGGAATGGGATGAACCATTTTTTCAAGCCGAGGACGAACCTGATTTTACCTATAACATTTATCGTAACGACACACTCCTTAACCCAACGCCCTACGATACAATATACTATCTGGATGAAAATCCCCCGGTGGGTTTGCAAACCTACACCGTAAAAGCAGTTTACACGGATGGCTTATCGGAAGCAGCCGGCCCGGTGGAGGTTGTGGTGCCTTACAATGAGCCCACAATTTTTGCCGATCCTTTGTTTTTTACCTACAATGCTATTGCCGGTGAGTTGATACAAGATTCCATTGTTATCAATAATCTGGGAGTAGGCGAGTTGATTTATGGAATCGAAATTGAGTACCCTGATTCTAAAATATTAAGTGATGAATTGAAACTTGATTATTGCGAAGCAAGCACCAGCACTCAGGATGAATATATTGCCAACGTTTTGTGCGGCGATATTAACAATCCCAGCGGATGGCAAGGTGGGGTGGCAGACTATACGGCTATTACCACAACTATAAATTCTGGCGAATCCGAAGACATTACCGTTACCAATGGTAATGCATGGACAGCCGACATAGTTTATTGCTGGGTTGACTGGAATATGAATTATGAATTTGAACAAGGGACGGATGAAGAGTTCCAGCTTACCAATGTTGGTGGCGCAGGCCAAACATTTACGGGAGCCATTGAAGTTCCCACCACGACCCCCAACGGCCAATACAGGATGCGTGTAAGAATGACGTATAGCGATGTTCCGCAACCGTGTGGTTCTTCAAGTTATGGTGAAGTAGAGGATTATTCTATTTATGTTTTTGGTACTCCGGCGAATAATAATGATGTTGCTGTTTCAAGTGTTACCTCACCTAACTCAGGCGCTGACCTCACAGATACTGAACCACTTACTTTTACCATTAGAAATTACGGTACAGACTCGCAATCCAATATTCCTTATGAAATTTCATGGGATGGGGCAACTGGCGCAGGGTCAGTGAGCGGAACTTACGCAGACACACTTGCCGCCGGCGAAACTGCTGTAATTGATGCCGGCACTGCAGATTTATCACATCCCGGAACTTATGTTTTTGAAGCCTGCACTATGCTGGCCGGTGATGAAAACCCCGCAAATGATTGCAAAACGAAAATAGTAATTCACCAATCAGAGCAGGGCTGGCTTTCGGTTGATCCTGTTAACGGCAGCCTTTTGTTCGAACAATCAATTGCTCATAACCTTTCGATTAATGTACCTGAAGAAGATGGAGTTTATACCGCCAATATTAAAATCACTTCAAACGATGCCGGCAATCCAATTATCATTATTCCGGTACAATTAAATGTAGTGGTTCCATTGGCAGCCGATTTTAATGCCGATGTTACCGCCGGCCAGGTGCCTTTAACTGTTCAGTTTTCCGATGCTACAATTGGAACGGTTTTGCCCACATCATGGCAATGGGATTTTGAGAATGACGGCATCGTGGACAGTTATGAGCAAAATCCGCAATGGACTTACGGCACCGTAGGCTTTTACAGCGTAAAACTTACGGTTTCGAATGGTGATGAAACATCTGAACTGTTAAAAGAAGCTTACATTGA
This sequence comes from uncultured Lentimicrobiaceae bacterium, assembly GCA_964395075.1. Classification (GTDB taxonomy): domain Bacteria; phylum Bacteroidota; class Bacteroidia; order Bacteroidales; family 4484-276; genus SABY01. Next base: position 2,481 of record CAYNDN010000469.1, read on the forward strand.
AGTAAACAATGGCGAATATGCCGGCACGTTGTGGCATGTGAATACTGCCGGAGATGATATTTGGGGCAACGGCTCAATGGATTTTCCTTTTGCTTCCATCCAGCGCGGTATTGGCGTTTCGATGGATGGCGATACGGTGTTGGCGGCTCCGGGCACATATCCTGAACACATCAATTATTTAGGTAAAAATATAGTTGTCGCCTCTCATTTCATTTTGAATGATGACTCAGAAATAATCGAACAAACCATTATTGATGGAGAGGGTAGCGGAACGGTAGTGCTGATAGGGAATTATGAAACCGCTCAGGCAAAGCTAACCGGCTTTACCATAACAGGAGCCAACTCAGCCGACGGTCAGGGCGCCATTAGTATTATTAATGCCGATCCGGAAATATCGCACAATATTATTTCCAACAATACCTCTTCCGGTGGTGGAGGTGGTATTTTTGCAACGAATTCTGCTGCTATAGTTTCCTATTGCAAGTTTGTAAACAACTCTGCAGGGGGTGGCAGTGGATTATACATTCGTGAATCTGACAATTTTATCCTTCATCACAATGAGATTAATAACAACGAGACCGCACTCAATGGAGCTATTTATATTTACGCCTGTAGCCCTTTACTCCATCATAATGTAATTACCGAAAATACCGGAATAGCAGGTGCAGGCGGAGTTAGATGCAATATTGCCTCGCCGGTGATGATTAATAATACCATTGCAAATAATGTGGGCGATTTTGGTGGTGGCGTTCGCTGTATGGAAAACTCCGACCCGATTCTGATCAACAATATTATTTATGGCAATACGGCCACTACCGGCGGCAATCAGATTATGCTGGATGATAATACTTCCGATCCTGATTTTTATTACAACAACATACAGGGAGGAACAGCAGCTTTTGGCCTTGCTGTCAACGTTTCATTTACCGGAAACTTCGTTAACTGCATTGATGCCGATCCGTTATTTGCTGATGCTGCCAATGGCGATTTTACATTAACACTCGGTTCGCCATCCATTGATTCGGGCGATCCTTCGCAGCCCGATGATCCGGATTTGACCACCGCAGATATGGGCTACCGGTATTTTCACCAGGATTTTGTTGCACTCTTTGAGGCTGATAAGGTTTGGGCTTATCCTCCCTTTGAAGTAAATTTCAGCGATCTCTCAACCGGAAATCCCACTTCATGGGAATGGGATCTGGATGGTGATGGCATTGCCGATAGCTACGACCAGAACCCTTCATTTTTGTACACCGATTTTGGATCGTTTACGGTAACCCTTACCACCGGTAATGCAGGCATTAGTTACACACGTACCAAAACAGACTATATCCATGCAGGATTTACACCCAAGCCCATCATTACTTCCGTTGATGATGTCCCGAATGACCAGGGCGGAAAAGTACTTGTAAATTTTATGCGCAGCTATTACGACACAGATACTTTACAGGATTGGCCGGCAGGATACAACATCGAAATGAATACCGGTTTTGGCTGGATAACCACTGCTACCGTTGGCGCTTATGGCTCCGATAATTATACCGCATTTTGCGCCACCCCCTTCGATTCATCACAATACAACAACGGCCTGATTGACTTCCGCGTAATTGCCATTATGCAGGAAGGTAACTACGCAAGCGCCATTAGTCAGGGCTATTCGGTGGATAATATTGCGCCTGCCGTTCCCGACATCATGGATTACGAATTACTCGCGAACGAAATTACCATCAATTGGAATCCCAACCCGGCGCAGGACTTCGCATACTTTTCAGTTTACAAAAGCGAGGCGAGCGGCACTTTTACTCAAACACCTTTCGCTACAACTATACAGGCAACCTTTTCCGATCCTCTGATTGAAGGTGAAGTGGCCTATTACGTTATCACAGCTACCGACTTCCACGGAAACGAAAGTGCCTGGTCCGAAGAAATAGAAACTGTGCCTGCCATGCGCTGGGAACTTTCAGCAGGCTGGTCAGGCATCTCCAGCTTCATAGCG
>CAYNDN010000470.1:0-4472 GCA_964395075.1 uncultured Lentimicrobiaceae bacterium
GATCCGCGCGGGAGCGGGCGGTGACGAGGCCGGTATTTTTGCCGGCGACCTGTATCGCATGTACCAGAAATTCTGCGAAACCAAAGGTTGGAAAGTGGAAGGTGTGGATGCAACAGAAGGTACCGTGGGTGGTTTTAAAGAGATTATTTTTAATGTAATTGGCGATAATGTTTACGGCCAGCTCAAATACGAATCGGGTGTGCATCGCGTACAGCGCGTTCCGCAAACCGAAACCCAGGGCCGGGTGCATACATCGGCAGCATCGGTGGCCATTTTGCCTGAAGCCGATGAATTTGACATCGACCTGAAGCAAAACGACATCCGTAAAGACCTTTTCTGTTCATCGGGCCCCGGCGGCCAGTCGGTAAACACTACCTATTCTGCAGTGCGCTTAACCCACATCCCAACCGGGATAGTGGCCACTTGCCAGGACCAAAAATCGCAGATCAAAAATTACCAGAAAGCCCTGTCTGTTTTAAGGACCAGGATTTTTGAAATGGAGTACCAGAAATACTTAGACGAAATTGCATCAAAACGGAAAACCATGGTTTCCACCGGCGATCGCTCCGCAAAAATCAGGACCTATAATTATCCGCAGGGCCGCATGACAGACCATCGTATCGGGTTAACCATGTATAACCTGCAGGCCATAATTGACGGCGACATCCAGGAAATCATCGACCAACTGCAATTGGCTGAAAATGCTGAACGTCTCAAGGCGGAAGTTGAAACCGCATCCTAATTTGATTGTTTATAATATTGTACCAAACTAAAATTCAAATAACCGTAACCCAATGGAATATAACACCCAGCGCGAACACCTCATCATCCCGGAATATGGCAGAAACCTTCAAAAAATTGTTCAGGTTGCCGTGAATACCGAAGACCGCGATAAAAGAACACAAATAGCTCACATGATTGTAGAAATCATGGCACAACTGCATTCCCAGGTAAAAGATTCACCTGAGCTTCGCCACAAACTCTGGGATCATCTATACATCATTTCCGAATTTAAGCTGGATGTTGACGGGCCATTTCCCAAACCCGATGAGGAAATCCTGACAAAAAATCCTGATCGCTTAAGCTACCCCAAAAAGGATATGCGATTCAGCTATTACGGCAAAAATATTGAAATGATTATTGATAAAATCAGTAAAAACGAAGATATTGAAGACAAACAAGCTGTTAGTATTGCTCTGGCAAACAACCTGAAAAAAGCCTACCTGATCTGGAACCGCGATTCGGTGGATGATAATCTGATAAAAAAACACTTAAATGAGTTGTCGCACGGACAGCTAACCCTGAGTGAGGAAGACCAGTTAATCGCCACATACGAAGTGGTTGGCAGACCCAAAAAGAAACAGGCACCAAAAAAGAAAAAAGGCCGGAAATACTAATTATTACAATTATTACAACTTCCAATGGGTTCATTTAAAATTCGTGGTGGTAAATCGCTTCAGGGAAAAATTATTCCGCAGGGTGCCAAAAACGAGGCCCTCCAGGTAATTTGTGCAACCCTGCTCACCAGTCAAAAAGTAACAATCAGCAATATTCCGCAAATCATCGATGTGATTAAATTGATGGATTTGCTAAAGTTCCTGGGGGTGCAGGTCGAAAAAATCAACAATACAACCTATTCGTTCCAGGCCTCCCAAATCGATCTTGAAGTTCTCAAATCAGATGCATACAAAAAAAAAGGTGCAGGATTACGCGGATCAATCATGGTAGTAGGTCCGTTGTTAACAAGGTTTGGCAAAGGTTACATTCCCCAACCCGGCGGAGACAAAATTGGCAGGCGAAGACTGGACACTCATTTTTTAGGTTTGCAAAAGCTCGGAGCCAAGTTTAACTATGATTTCAATAAAAACTTTTACCAGGTAGATGCATCAAAATTAACCGGCACCTATATGCTGCTTGATGAAGCCTCGGTAACCGGAACAGCCAATATTGTGATGGCTGCAACACTGGCCAGCGGCAAAACCACCATTTTCAATGCAGCCTGCGAACCTTATGTGGTGCAGCTTTGCAAAATGCTTAACCGCATGGGAGCCAAAATTTCAGGTATCGGATCTAACCTGCTTACCATCGAAGGTGTTGAATCGTTGTCAGGATGCGACCACGAATTGCTACCCGATATGATAGAAGTGGGAAGTTTTATCGGGCTGGCAGCGATGACACGTTCCGAAATCACCATCGAAAAAGTTAAGCCTGAACACCTTGGACTGATTCCCGGTGTTTTCAACAGATTGGGTATTCATCTTGAAATCAGCGAAAATTCAATCACCATTCCCAGCCAGGAGTCCTACGAGGTGGAAACATTTATGGATGGTTCCATCATGACCATTGCTGATGCACCCTGGCCCGGATTCACCCCCGACCTGATCAGCATTGCCCTTGTTACATCTATTCAGGCCAAAGGCAGCGTGTTAATCCATCAAAAGATGTTCGAAAGCCGCTTGTTTTTTGTGGATAAACTCATCGATATGGGAGCGCAGATCATTTTATGCGATCCACACAGAGCAACAGTTATCGGTCTTGATCACAAATACAAACTGAGAGGCATCCGGATGAGTTCGCCTGATATCAGAGCCGGTGTGGCTTTGCTCATTGCAGCTTTATCTGCCAATGGTACAAGCATAATTGACAACATTGATCAGATTGACCGAGGCTATCACAACATCGACGGTCGTTTGAAAAACATTGGTGCAGAAATCGAGAGAATTTAAAAATAACCTATAATCCAAATTTTACCATGCAAACAAGTTATGTATCCGGATTGATAATCGGAACTTTTTTTCTTTTAATGACTTATGATTCAGTTGCTCAGTCTCAAAGGGAGACTGGTCTGCATATTGGCAACATTCTGCCCGAGATCACCCTGAGCGACCCTGAAGGAAATTCTATTAGTCTTTCCGATCTCAGGGGAAACATTGTGTTTGTTGATTTCTGGGCCTCCTGGTGCCGTCCGTGCCGCAAAGAAAATCCTCAGGTTGTTAATGCCTATAAAACCTATAGCCAAAAAGAATTTAAACATGCTGAGGGATTCAAGGTTTTTAGCGTTTCGCTGGATAAAACCAAAGAGGACTGGGTTAAGGCTATCGGCGAAGATGGTTTACTTTGGGATGAGCATGTGAGTGATTTGAAGGGCTGGCGCTCACCGGTTGCAAAAGTTTTTAATATCAGGGCCATACCGATGAATTACCTGATTAACCAGGACGGTGTGATCATTGCTAAAAACCTTCGTGGCCATCAAATTGAAGAATATTTAAAAAACCTGGTGAAGTGAGGGGGCTACCTAAGCTTATGTTTCGGTGGTTGCAATGAATTATGAGCTTGCTGCGCCGAAGATGGGTGTGTAAAAGAAAAAGGAAGTATGAAAATAACCAGAAGGCCGGCAAAGATACGATGGCCAAAAAATCATTGTTTTTAGCCAAATTGCATGTAATGATTTCTGGTGTCCTCCTTTTGGATAATATTGTGACAATTTGACGTTAAAAATGCATTGGCAAATTTTTTGCGAACCGGCGTCGCAAATATTAATCAAATATTGTTAATTTATTGGTTTTTAATACGATAAAAATATGTCAGAGGAAAAGAAAATAAAAGACCAGGAAAGCAAAGAAGTGGGAAACGATGCCACAAAAGCACAAGAAAAGGCTGAAGAAAAAAACCAAACAGCAAAGAGCAGGAAGAAAAAGAAAGCAACCAATAAAAAAGTGAGCAAAGAAACTAAACCGGAAGAAAAAATTGGCGAACTGGAAGAAAATCTGGCAGAACTCAACGATAAATATTTGAGGCTTTTTTCAGAATTCGACAATTACCGGAAACGCACCACAAAAGAGCGACTTGAATTAATCGATACTGCTTCATCAGATGTTATCAGCGAACTACTTCCGATCATGGATGATTTTGAACGCGCCTTTAAAGCCAATGATGCAAAATCAGAAGCAGAGCAAAGCAACCTTGAGGGTTTTAAGTTAATATACAACAAATTAAAAGGAACTCTAAACCGCCGGGGGCTTGAGTCTATGAAAGCGATTGGAGAACCGTTCGACACCGACTTTCATGAGGCACTCACAAATATCCCCGCACCATCAGAAGACCTGAAAGGCAAAGTTGTTGATGAAATCGAAAAAGGATACACCTTAAAAGGAAAAGTGATCCGGTTTGCCAAGGTAGTTGTAGGCCAGTAAACTGAACAAAAGTCGCGAAAGATCATTTAAAACTCCGTCATGACAAAAAGAGATTACTACGAAATATTGGAAATTTCAAAATCGGCCTCCGAGTCCGAAATCAAAAAAGCCTATCGTAAGATGGCAATCAAATACCATCCCGATAAAAACCCTGGTGATAGCGAAGCCGAAGAAAAATTCAAAGAAGCTGCTGAAGCGTATGAGATATTACGGGATCCGGAAAAGCGCCAACGTTACGACAGATTTGGCCACGAAGGCGTAAGAGGACAGGCTGGTGGC
>CAYNDN010000471.1:0-2590 GCA_964395075.1 uncultured Lentimicrobiaceae bacterium
AGGCCGGAAAAATCTCTATCACCACTACCTTTTGGCACGGGATGATAGCAAATGCCTTTAATGGTATAAGGTTCCCCACCAACTAAAATTTTCCTTCCCGAAACAGAAACATCATCGGGTTGCATTGGCTGCGTGCACAATGTGAGCGAAACGGCAATAAAAATGATAGCGATGATTGATTTAATTCTATACATGATTATTTTGCATTTAGTGTTGGAATTACTATCGTTTGAATGGCCTTGCCATCAATTTGCAGATTTACGGAACGGTCATTCAACATAAGCTCAATATCTTTTTTGGCTTCATCCATATTTAAAACTACAGCCGCAATGCTCCCGTCAGGATTTTGGGTAGCCGTGAACATGAGTGATTCGTCAGGATTGGCAAATCCGATCCGTTTTGCCCCCGGCCTTATGAATTTGCTGAAATGAGCCAGCGTATAATAAAGCGGTGTGAAATAAACTTCGTCCTGATCCGGATCGACAATTACCGGAGCCACGCACCAGTTTTCGAACCAGTTGGGGCCACCCTGCCTGTCGAGCACCATATTCCAGTCCACCCAGCCATCTACATGGTTGTTTAAACAGCCGATGATATCGCGGGCATAGCGGTAAACCGGAACATATTTCGGATGCCGCCATTTGTGTTCTTCAGCGGCCCAGGTATAACCCCAGTCGGTTGCTTCCTTGCTCCAGTACCAGGCATCGTCTTTCCATTTTGGAACTTCAGCATCTACGCAGGCTTCGGTCTGGATCATATATTTATCCGGCGCCATCTCATGGGTGTATTGCAGCACATCGGGAAACACCATAAAAGTGCTGGCGTACCAGTGGATGGCAAATCCATCAAATACGTCAGCATACTCCGGATTGCCATAGATCACATCCACCCACTCTTCAAGCTCATCGCGGTTTTGATCGTAGGTGAGAATAATCGTTTCATGGCCATCACCACGCAGTTGAGGCTTAAGATGATTTTTGGTAAATTCTGCCATTTCCTCAGGTGTAAAATGCATACTCTCCCAGTTGTTGCCGTTGCCAAGCGGTTCATTTTCCACAGAAATACCCCAGATATCAATACCTTCGTTTTTATAGGCTTCAAGATATTTGGAGAAAAACAACGCCCAGGTATCGTAATATTCCGGAAGCAGTTTTCCGCCCACATAACTGTTATTGTCCTTCATCCATGGTGGAGCCGTCCAGGGCGATGAAATAATCCGGAAGCCATCTTCGGAAATGGCCATGGCATCTTTGATCATCGGAATGATATCGTCGCGGTCTTCATCTATCGAAAAGTTTTTCAATGCTTTATCTCCTGCTACCGGCGCATAAGAATAATTGCTCAATGAAAAATCGCAGGAATTGATGTGGGTGCGAGTGAGGGAGTAACGGGCACCATCTTTACCAAAATAGGCCTGCAGGATTTTATCGCGGTTTGCTTTACTGAGTTGATTTACCAGGTAAGCTGATGATTCCGTGAACGAACCTCCGAACCCGGTGATCTTCTGGAATTTCTCCTCAGGGTTGAGTTTGATTTCAATGGCGTTTTCCACATCAGGGAAGTCAGAAACTTTGGTAAGCTGATTTCCAGCCGCTGAGGTTTCGTAAACTTCTACCTTCAGTTTTTCCTCAGAGGTGGTACATCCTGAAATTATTCCCATCAAAAAAATTATTAATACAACGTTTTGTGCTTTCATTTTCATCAGTTTATCGGCCATTTAAAATATAGAGTCTCTAATTATTTTTGCGTGTAGTTTATTTCTCTAATAAAAACCGACTTTCCATCAAAATCCTTCTCGCCCCTGAGATAGAGCGGTGCGGTGACATCTTTAAGGTTTGCGCTATTGTTCATTTTGGAAACAGGTATGGAAACCTTTGTCCATGTTCCGGTGAGTTTATAGGCTCCGCCTTTACCGAATTCCACGAAATTATTCACCTGGTTTCCTTTGGAATAAATACCTGTTTGAAACCCGATGGCAAAAATTGATTTGGTTGAGCCTTTAATTTCAAAATGTAAATGTCCATCCCTGAAATTTGACAAGTCCTCCCCCACTCCGGATTTCACTTCGATAGCGCAACCCCACCAATCGCCTGTTCCCGTTACAATTTCTATTTCTTTCTTGGATGACATTTCAATTCTACAGGTTCCTTCCCAGGCATTGAGTTTAAGCACCGAACTGGGATAAGTCATATCGTTTGAACCATCCGGATCCAAAGATTTACTAATAACCACATAAGTTCCTTCGGTAACCTTTTCCCCGTTTTTACGATTTTCGTTGTTGGTGGTGATCTCAAAAATCCCCATCTCACTTTTGGTGGGTGGTGCAAATACCTCAGCCATCATCGCAGATTTATCACCACCATAAGTTTTCGTGATGGGCTTTCCGTCTCTGGTCAGGCCCTCAAAAACACCTGCGTCCACCATATCCCACAGCGCATATTTAGCCTGGCCTTTAAGATTGATCAACCCAAAGTGATTTTCTGAACCCATCGGATTGGCTGAATCCTTCCATTGTTCATCAAAAGCTTCGAAATAGAAACACGACATACCAGCCTCATTGGTCCAATCGCGCATATGCTCGTAATACAAT
>CAYNDN010000471.1:2600-4466 GCA_964395075.1 uncultured Lentimicrobiaceae bacterium
TTGTATTCATCGGCAGCTTTAGAACCGGTTGGCCCATATTGCGATCCACAAACTGATGCCCAGCCGGTTTCGCCAATATGGATGGGTTTATCAATTCCGAGGCTTTTCATATAATCAGCCACGTTTTGAGTTTGAGTCATGGCGTATTTTTTAGCCCGCAGCATGGCGGCATCAATTTTTTCAGGATCAGAGAGGTTTTCCTCTTCGGGAGGCACACCCCAGAAAGCCGGGTTGTAATGACTGTCGTGGAAGGGATACGTGTGCACAGAAACAAAGTCAACGGCTTTAAACAGATCAGTTAAATCATCGTTGTGGTAGGCAACTGCACCCCCACCCCACGACTCATAATTATCAGAACTGGTGATCCAGGTATTTTTCGGAATTCCGCCGGTCATTTTCAAATCTTGTAAGTAAACCACCCATTCCAGGATCACATTGGGGGTAACAAAATATCTGGCCGCCCAATGCACCATGGCTTCATTGCCCACGGCTATAATCTTAACAATATCCGGATATTCATTCACCATTTCAATGGCTTTGTTGATCTCGGCAGTATTATTTTCAACATTGCCGGAAGTATGATTTATGTTTTCAGTCCAGGCGCCCTCGCACTCTATCCAGGCACCCAACATCACGTACATTTCAAAATCCGGATCTTCCTTTTTCAGTTCATCGATAGCTTTCAAAAGGTTTTCTGCGTGCGCATACTGGCTGGTATTGTATGTGCGAAGCAGCTTGATGCCCATGGCCGATAATATTTTCATATCATCTTTCAGCTGGTCAACTGTGGGCACAACATCCCGGGTATTCTCGCGGTAGCCACCATAAGAAAATGCAAGGTATTCAGGATTTCCCAGGATATCATCCGCAGAAACATCAGAAAATTTATTATTCTCCCATCCACAACTATTCATCATAATCATCAATAAAACAAACAGATATATTTTTTGCTTTAGAAACATGCTTTTTCGCTTTTGCTTTTAATAATGCCCTCTTCTTTGCTCTAACTCTTCTTTTATTTCATTTACTCTCTTTTCGTCAAGGCTGTAAGTCCACATAACCCAAATGGCAATGCCGGCTGTAACGGAAGGGATGATAATATCCGCAAGCCTTAAGTTTGTAATTGTTTCGGCTGTTTGTGTAGCTGCATTCTGGTCGAAGCCAACCAGTTTTAACACCAAACCACCCAACACCAATGCAATGGCTTGTCCTAATTTCACCATCCACCAGTAAACGGCGCCAAAAGTTCCTTCACGACGTGTTCCGTTTTTCAATTCATCCAGATCGCAAACATCAGCAGTCATACTCATCATCAGAGTAAATAATCCGCCAATACCAAACGCCATTAAGGGAAGGGGCATAAAAATCAGCCACGGATTGTCAGGGTTGAAACCCCACCACTTGAGGAGATATCCTACAATTGAAATGGCTGTTGAAATGATAAAAGCATTACGCTTTCCGTATAAAGTGGACAGTTTGGTGATAATGGGTATGACTAAAAAAGCTGTAATAGCTGCACTTATCGTTGAAAACCAAGCCGGCCACTGTGCGGTTTCCACATAATCGCCATTGAACATATAAAAAACGATGATGAAATAGCTAAATGAAGCCACCATTTGAAACCCATTGAAAACCAAAAATGTAGCACCACATAATTTTACAAAAGGGAGATTTTTGGAGATCAGTGCAATACCTCTGAATAAATCCTTAAGGTTTGAAAACAGGTTTCTGAAGGTAATTTTCGCATAGGCATCCGTATTCTTGGGATTGATACCACGACAGAACAAAGCCGGCATAATACCGAGAAGCATGCAAAATGCCCCGACGATGATGGAAAGTTTGCGAACACCATTTGCCTGAAGTTCC
>CAYNDN010000472.1:0-4464 GCA_964395075.1 uncultured Lentimicrobiaceae bacterium
GGAACTGCAGTGCAATTTTCCGACCTTTCACTTGGAAATCCTGATATATGGCTGTGGTCTTTTGGAGACAATACGCTGAGTTTTGCACAGAACCCCATGCATGTATTTCAAGAGCCTGGTTGGTATGACGTTTCGCTGTTTGTTGAAAACGAAAACGGGAACAACATCAAATCAAAAACAAACTACATTCAGGTACTTCAACCTGTTTTGGCCGGGTTTTATTCTGACATCAATCTTTCAACTGTTGATGGAGAAATCCAGTTTACTGATGAAAGCGTGGGCGATCCGGATTATTGGTTATGGGAATTTGGCGATGGAACCACCAGCACAGATCAAAACCCCCTGAAGGTTTACACCGAACCGGGTGTGTTCTCCGTGAAACTCGTTTCGGGAAACGCATATTTTCAAGATTCTGTTTTGATAGAAGATTTTATTACCGTTCTTGATCCGCTTGCCGCCGATTTTAATGCTGAACCACGGTTGGCGTGGCAGGGGCAGGAAATCATATTTGAGGATGTTTCTGAGGGAAATCCCGATAAATGGGAATGGGAATTTGGTGATGGCGCAACCGGTAACGGCCAAAATCCTGTTCATGCTTATGCCGGTGAAGGACTTTATTCCATTGGACTGAAAATCTCTGACACCCTGCAGGCAGACTCTGTTTTCCGCGAAAATTACATTCATATTCAGGATACCTTAGATGCAGAATTTGCGGTGGATACTACGGTGATCACAATCAACGAAAGGGCCTATTTCACTGATTTGTCGAAAGGTAATCCCGAATCGTGGTTTTGGCTGTTTGGCGATGGCTTTGCCTCAGGGCAGCAAAACCCCTCACATAAATTTAAGTACATCGGAGAATTTGCCATCAGGTTGCAGGTTAGCCGAAACGACTCTACAGATACAGAAATAAAAGCAAATTTCATCAAGGTTATTCCCGAGTTGGTTGCAGATTTTTATACCGACACCCTGGTTGCAGTGCCTGGTCAACTTGTTCAGTTTATGGATATGAGCACCGGAAATCCGGATACCTGGATTTGGGATTTTGGCGACGCCACTGTGGGCTTTGGGCAAAATACCGTAACATCTTATGCCAATCCGGGAAATTATACTGTTTCGCTAACGATATCCAATGCTTACCTTTCCGATACCCTGATTAAAGAAAACCTGATCAGTATCATCGAGCCGGTAGTTGCAAATTTTACTGTTGATCCGTTCGAAGCCAAAATTGGTGAAGAGATTCAGTTTTCTGACCTTTCAACAGGTTTCCCAAACCAGTGGGAGTGGTGGCTTGGCAATGGCGATACGGCTTTTTTACAAAACCCGGTCACAACATATTTGGCCTCCGGATTTTATGACGTTACACTGATTGCAGGTAACGAATACCTTTCGGATACCCTAATAATCGAAGATTTCCTTTACATCCAGCCACCTTATTATAACCAGGAAATTTCGATGCGTAAAGGCTGGAGTGGTATTTCAACTTATATAGAGCCGGTGTTTGATGAGGTGACAGAAATCTTTGGTCCGATACAACAATCGTTGTTTTATGCATTTAACGAACAGGGCGTTTATAGTCCGGCACTCGGCATTAACACCATCCAGAACTGGGATGTAAACCAAGGCATGGTTGTTTACCTGTCCGAATCCGATACTTTGTTGATCGAGGGCTACCAGGTGATCGACAATGAGTTGTTCCTTCCGGCCGGCTGGTCGATGTTTCCGGTGCCGGGTGCTTGTCCGCATCTAACCGAAGACCTCAGCCTGATACTTGGTGATGACTTTAAAGTACTCAAAGAAATTGGCAGCAATAAAGTGTATTGGCCTGACATGGGTGTTTATACGCTGAATATCATCCGTCCCGGTGAAATGTACTTGATCTTTATTGAAAATGAGCATCAGTTTACATACCCTGCCTGCGATTGATTACTTTTGCCAAGATTTTGATCTTGCGGGCACATGAACTATCCTGAAACACTTGATTATCTTTTTAACAGACTTCCGATGTACCAACGGATTGGTAGTGCAGCCTACAAAGCCGATCTGAAAAATACCATCAGGATGTGCAAACTCCTGGGTAATCCCGAAAAGAAATTTAAAACAGTGCATGTGGCAGGAACCAACGGAAAAGGCTCCACTTCAAACATGCTTGCTTCGGTTTTGCAGGAGGCCGGCTATAAAACCGGGTTGTACACATCTCCACATTATACCGATTTCAGAGAACGCATCAGGATAAACGGGCTGATGATCCCCGAATCATGGGTGGTGGACTTTGTGGCCAGGTGGAAAGATGATCTGGAAGCCATCGATTTGTCGTTTTTTGAAATGACCGTGGGCATGGCTTTCCAATACTTTGATGAAGAAAATGTGGATATTGCTGTTGTTGAGGTAGGTTTGGGTGGCCGGCTGGATTCAACCAATGTGATCAACCCTCTGGTTTCTGTGATCACGAATATAGGTTTCGACCATACACGTTTTTTGGGAAATTCACTTCAGGAGATTGCTGCCGAAAAAGCAGGCATCATCAAACAGGAAGTTCCGGTGGTGATTGGCGAAACGCAGGAAGAAATCATGCCGGTTTTCCAAACTAAAGCCGCAGCAATGAATGCGCCCATATCTTATGCAGATCAGCACTGGGAAATTGTTGAAGAAAAGCAAACTGTTATTTTGAAGGTGGTTAGAATTGGTGGAGAGGAACTTGAATTGAAATTCCCCTTAAGGGGTTCCTACCAAAAGAAAAATCTGTTAACCGTACTTGAAACGATTCAAATATTAAACCGGTCGCAAATCGAAATACCCTCAAAGGCTATTCAAAAAGGAATAAAAAATATTTTTCAAAATACCGGTTTCCGGGGCCGTTGGCAGGTATTCGGCGAAAAGCCACTTGCCATTGCCGATAGCGGCCATAACCGGGAAGGTATTGTGCAGGTGGTTGAAAATATTAAAAACACTCCCCACGAAAAGTTGCATTTTGTGCTGGGGGTAGTTAACGACAAAAGCCTGGATCAAATTCTTGAGCTTCTCCCCGCAGATGCTAAATATTACTTTTGCAAGGCCGATATTCCCCGTGGCCTTCCAGCTGATGAGCTCGCTGAAATAGCCCGCCATCAGGGTTTGACCGGGGAGAAGTTTTCTTCGGTAGAAGCAGCTTTTGTTGCAGCCCGAAAAAATGCCGGAGCTAAAGATTTGGTTTTTGTGGGTGGAAGTATATTTGTGGTGGCTGAGGTATTGGGTTTAAAGTAGTGCCTGTTATAAAAGTCTGATGTGTATCATTTTTGAGTTGGTAAATTGCTATTTTAATACCATACTGAAAGATGAAGTTTAAGAAAAAGATGATTTGCAGCAGGCTCTAAAGCAATCGCCCAACAACAAAACTTCTCTTCCGGCATCAAGTAAGATTGTTTTATATGCTGGACCATTTCAATAACCTTTGGTTGCAAGTTACTACAAGTAGGAAAGTTTTTAAACAAAACCTTAGCAGTTGTATCAACAGCAATATTTATTGAGGGTCCAATTTAAGCCTTATCATGTATTTGGCAACAGGAATGTGATTCTTGTTTTTAGTCTACCGGTGTGGCAAAAAACCGAAGATTGGATCCAAATGTTAGCCTTCGATTATAAATTTTACCAAATAAGGTACTGGCGTCCATATCTTTTCTGCTATAAGTGTAATAGTCTAAAACTCTAAAACCATTATCTCCAAGAAACCTGAGTGTACTGCTTATGGTTGGTTCAAATAAGTGGTCAGGTGTGCGCCAGTTTTCTGGCCACTTACCTTTTGTAAGTCCAAGTCTTTTCATTGATAGCTTAAATCGTCTATCTAACGAGTGCATATTGGGCACACTCATAGCAAGTATACCATCCTTATCGAGTATTTCTTTAGTCTTTCCAATCCAATCTACTGGGTTTGGAATGTGTTCGATTACATGGCTCATATGAACACATGAAAATTTCTCTTCAAAATCAATTTTTAAATAATCACCTACGTGTATTTTGACCTTCAACTCATTACGTGCAAACTCAGCCATATTTTCGGCAACATCAACACCAACACAGTTTGAATAGTATTTTTGAGCAACCTTTAAGAAATCACCCATGCTCGAACCAATGTCCAAGATGGATTCTCTCTTTTTGTCGAAATGAAATATGTTATTAAGTTCCTTTTCCCATCCAATGAGATCTTTTTGCGAGTATGTATAATCTGTGTCGAAGTGGTAGTAATCACCATACGCATCTTTCAAAAATACCTCATCATATTTTGGTCTGGGTGTCTGATAAATCAAACCGCATTTCAGGCATTTAGCATAAGTGAATTGGAGATCGGAGCCAAATTTCTCATGCAACTTTGTTTCATTGAAACCGCAATACGGGCAATTTACATGCTCCCATGCATGTGGTATATATCTTTTCTTTTGCATATAATTTCAAATAGAAATTTATAAAAATTAACAGGTGAAATGATTA